>CAVGBM010000001.1:0-12130 GCA_963627445.1 Oscillospiraceae bacterium
GAAATTATCTCTTGGAGAACTGAGGTGCGCGACGTGCGGCTTTGAGGCCGTACTTTTTACGCTCTTTCATTCTCGGGTCGCGGGTCAGGAAGCCTGCGGCCTTGAGGGATGCGCGGTAGTTCTCGTCAACCAGAAGCAGTGCTCTGGAGATGCCGTGGCGGATAGCGCCGGCCTGACCGGAAACGCCGCCGCCGTGAACGGTAGCTTCGATGTCGACCTTGCCGACGGTGCCGGTGGTGACCAGGGGCTGGCGAACAATGAGCTTAAGAGTCTCGAGACCGAAGTAGTCGTCGATATCACGGCCGTTGATGGTGATAGCACCGGTGCCGTTGGGGATCAGGTGAACACGAGCGACAGAATGCTTTCTGCGTCCGGTACCGTACATATAGGGTCTTTTGCACTTATAAGTTGCCATTACTGTTTACCTCCTATTAACGATCCCAAACTTCGGGCTTCTGGGCTTCGTGGGTGTGCTCGGAGCCTGCGAAAACTCTCAGGCGCTTGAGCTGCCACTGTGCAATGGTGTTCTTCTGGAGCATGCCGCGGACTGCGATACGCATAGCCAGCTCGGGGCGCTTCTCCATCAGGTGCTTGTACTGGGTCTCCTTGAGGCCGCCGACCCAACCGGAGTGGGTGCGGTAGTACTTCTGCTCGAGCTTCTTGCCGGTGAGGACGGCATCCTTTGCGTTGATGATGATGACATAGTCACCGCAGTCAACATGGGGAGTATAATCGGTTTTGAGCTTGCCGCGAAGAAGATCAGCGGCAGCGGCAGCGGTCTTGCCGAGGGGCTTGCCTGCTGCGTCAAGGATGTACCATTTGCGTTCAACGGTCTCCTTGGTAAGCATGGTCGTGGACATATTTGTGCCTCCAAAAAATAAATAATATCTTTGACAAATTAACGGGGCGCTATTAAAATATCCTAATAGCGTGCTTTACTTTTATACCACAGTGGCATCCGAGTGTCAACACTTATTTTAATTCTCGTTTTGAAAACTCCGAAATGCTCGCAAATGCTCCCGAAAGCTCGTCAAACCTAAATTTCGTTTTTACATTTTTATTGGGGAAAAAGCCATGGATAACAAAGCATTAAACGAATTTACCGGCATCATCCGCAAGGCCGTTGATGATTACCACATGATAGACGATAACGACAAGGTCGCCGTCGGCGTGTCCGGCGGCAAGGACAGTCTGCTGCTCCTGCTTGCATTAAAGCACCTGCAAAGCTACTATCCCAAGCATTTTGAGCTTGAGGCGATCACCATCGAGCTCGGCTTCGAGGGCATGGATTTTGAGCCCGTGCGCAAAATGTGCGCCGAGCTCGACATTCCCTACACCTGCCTCAAGACCGACATCAAGGAGATAGTTTTCGATGTCCGCAAGGAGGATAACCCCTGCTCGCTATGCGCCAAAATGCGCCGTGGTGCGCTCAACGACGCCATCCGTGAGCGCGGCATAAAAAAGCTTGCACTGGGTCACCACTTTGACGATGCCATCGAGACGTTTCTCATGAGCCTGCTGTTTGAGGGCAGACTGAGCTGCTTCAGACCCGTGACATTCATGGATCGCAGCGGCGTTACGCAGATACGCCCCATGGTCTACGCCGGTGAGGGCAAGATAACGAACCTCGCGGCGGCGCTGGAGCTGCCCATCGTCGAGAACCACTGCCCGCAGGACAAGGCCAGCAAGCGCTATGAGATAAAGCAGCTTATAAAGACCCTGTCGGTCGATTACCCCGACATGAAAAGCAAGGTCTTCGGCGCAATGCAGCGCCTGCCGCTCCCCGGCTGGGGCGTTGAAAAGTGATAAAAGCTGCCGACCAAAGCGGTCGGCAGTTTTTCGTTATCTCTCGGAAAGTATCTTTCTTATGACGGACTTGCACTCGTCGGTGTAGCTGCCGTTGTCGAGAATTTTGCGCAGCTTGTCGGCGGGCTCGTTTTTGTACATGTCGTAAAGCCTCTGCTCGTTGTCATCATCAAGCAGGTCGTTTTCCATCCAGTAGAAATCGACCCTGCGGCACTCCGGGCAGACGAACATCTCGACCTTCTCCGGCACCGGTGCCGCCGCCACAAAAAATCTGGTGTTGGACATGATCATATACCTGACACCACGACTTTTCATCTCCGCTCCGCATGTGCATTTCTTCGCTTCGTTCATTTGCTCTACCTCTGTTAAAAATTATTTTCCGACGCAAAATCTCTCGAAAATGCGGTTTGTCACATCCTCGCGCACGGTCTTGCCCGAAAGCTCGCCCAGCGCCGACATTGCGCCCTCGGCCTCGGTGAGCACGATATCCGGCGTGCAGCCGGTTAGCAGCGCATCGTATGCGGCATTTAGCGCCGCCAGCGCACGGTCGACGGCCTCGGCCTGCCTTGCGTTTGTCAGTATCTCGCCTGCGGGAGCGTGGGGCATCGGGAAGATGGCCTTTATCGCATCCGCAAGCTCGTTTAATCCCTCGCCGGTCACGGAGCTGAGCTCCACGACGGGGAGTGTGGTTTCGGGAAGCGATGCCTTTTTGCCGAGGTCCGATTTCGACACGGCGACCACGGCGTGCGGCGCTTTTTCGGCGCAGCGGATTATCTCCTCATCCTCAGAAGTCGTGTCACCGCTGCCGTCGATGACGGCGATGACGAGCTCGGCGTTTTCCATCGCCTCGTGCGAACGCATAACGCCCAAGCGCTCAATTTCATCGTCCGTTTCACGCAGACCGGCGGTGTCCGTAAGGCGCAGGAGCACGCCGCCGAGCCGCAGCTTTTCCTCAATAGTGTCCCGCGTCGTGCCCGGGATGTTCGTGACGATGGCGCGGTCATAGCCCAAAACGGCGTTTAGAAGCGAGCTTTTTCCGGCGTTGGGTCTACCGATTATTGCGGCGGGGATGCCGCCCTGCAAGAGCTTGCCTCCCGAGTAGCTGTCGGCAAGGCGTTTAAGCTCCGCTATGGCGGCGTGAAGCTCTGATTTGTAAGCTTCAAGCGTAAAATCCTCAATGTCCTCGTCGGGATAATCCAAAACGGCGTGGTAGTGCGAGCTTAAGTCGGTGAGAAAGTCATAAATTTTATCTATCCTGCGCGATATCGCGCCTCCGAGTTGACCGGCTGCATTTTTGGCGGCTTCGGCAGTCTCGGCATCGATGATATCCGCCACCGCCTCGGCACTTGTAAGATCCATGCGACCGTTTAAGAAAGCTCGCTTTGTAAACTCGCCCGGGAGCGCCTGCCTTGCGCCAAGGGCAAAAATGGCGTCGAGCGCGGCGCGCAAAACGGCAGGGGAGCCGTGGCACTGGAGCTCGGCGGTGTTCTCGCCCGTGTAGCTGTGCGGCGCGCGGCTAATCGTGCACAGGCAGATATCAAGCGTTTGCCCGTCAAGGTCATTAAGCGCACCGAACACGAGCTTTCTATCCTCGCTCGCGCTCATTTTCCTGCCCGAGCGGGGGATAAACAGCTTGTCGACAATATTTATAGCGTCATCGCCGCTAAGGCGCAGTATGCCTATCGCAGTCACCTGCATACCCGTCGAAACGGCAGCGATCGTATCTGACATGGTTACTCCTTAATATAAAACCTTAATATAAAAACAAAGGTGGGCGCATAACGCCCACCTTTGTTAAAATTTTTACTTATTCAGTCTTGCGGCACGGGCTGCCTTCTCGTCGATATCATCGGCGATGTAGTAGCTCAGCGAAAGCAGGCTGTCCGAGAAGTGGATGTTCTCAACTATCGTGCGGCTCTCGGGAGCGGTAAGCTCAACATTGGTGAAGTTCCAGATGGCGTTGATGCCGTGCTTGGTGAGCATTTCGGTCGTCTTAACGGCGTGCTCCTTCGGGATACACAAAACGACGACATCGACATGGTTCTCATCCAGGTACTCGGGCAGGGTAGCCATATCCAGAACAGGAACACCCTCGACCTCGGAACCGATGAGCTCGGGCTTGATATCGAAGGCGGCCTTGAGGTCGAAGCCCCAGGTCTTGAACGAGAAGTTGCACATAAGTGCCTGGCCTATATTACCAACGCCGATAAGAATGGCGGTGAAGCCCCTGTCCATACCGAGGATGGAGGCGATCTCCGCGCGAAGTGCGGTGACCTTATAACCATAGCCCTGCTGACCAAACTCGCCGAAGCAGCTGAAGTCCTGCCTGATCTGCGAGGGCGTTAAACCGAGCTGGCGGCCAAGCTCACCGGAGGAGATGCGGCTTACGCCTGCTTCGGTCAGCTCGTCGAGCTTTCTCAGATAACGGGGCATACGGCGGATAACATTGTTCGAGACTTTGATTCGTTTCACGGGTTCTATCTCTCCTTATATAGAATGCGACAAAAAATATATATAGTTAATCTTTTGATTAAGTCATTATAGCATATGTAATTTGTCATTTCAAGGGGGTAATTACCGAAAAAAGTGCGTCAAACTGCATCAATATTTGCTAAGCCCTCGGTTGACAAGTGTATACACGGTTTTGGCAGGCTGCTTTCCGCCCATGCTTCGTCAAAGCCCTAGGACATATATGTCCATTATGCCCGTCGGGCTTTGACTTTGCCTGAACGAAAATCGGCTCTCCCAAAACTGCTTCGCACCTGACAGCGGTCGGCTGTCATACAACTTTTATTCTTCCTCACTAAATACGCCGGAAACTTGCGCTGTCAGGCGTACATCCCCTTGTCAACCGAGGGCTATTTTCACGAATTAATAAAACATTGATGTTTCTTGTGGATTGTGGTATTTTTTATTCAAAGGAGAAGCGAGCTTATGAGAATGAGAAAAAAACCGAACCTGATACCGCGCATGGAAAGGTGCGCTAAGGTGCAGATAAAAGATCCGAAGGCGCTGAAAGGCGCATGGAGAAAAAGCTTTCCCGACTACGATAAGCTGTGGCTGGAGCTTGGCTGCGGCAAGGGGCGCTTTACCGCCGGAACGGCGCAGGCTAACCCCGACGTGATGCTCATCGCCGTTGAAAAGGTCGCAGACGCGATGGTCACCGCCATGGAAAGAGTATGCGACGCGGGGATAGAAAATATCCGCTTTATCGATATGGACGCACTGGAGCTCGGCGAGGTTTTCGATGCTGCCGAGGTCGAGCGTATTTTCATAAATTTCTGCGACCCGTGGCCGAAAAGCCGCGACGCAAAGCACAGGCTCACGGCGCCCGGGTTTTTGAGAAGCTATGCAGATCTTCTGCCCATGCTCGGCGAGATACATTTCAAGACCGACAACCGCCCGCTGTTTGACTGGTCGGTGCAGCAGCTCACCGCCGAGGGCTGGGAGCTGCGCGAGGTCACAAACGACCTGCACGCAAACGGCATTTCGGGCGTTATGACCGATTACGAGGCGAAGTTCCATGCGCAGGGCGTGAGCATAAACAGGCTCGTCGCCGTGAAGACCGAGAGCACCAAGACAACGGCCTCGGGCGCAGTTCCGAGACTGCGCGACGCCGCGCTCAGCGACGCGAGGGGAAAGGCGGAGGATAAATGAGATTTATAAGCTGGAATGTAAACGGCCTGCGAGCCGTCGTCAAAAAGGGCTTTGAGGATATATTCTGGTCGCTGGATGCCGACTTCGTCTGCCTTCAGGAGACAAAGCTTCAGGAGGGGCAGATTAGCCTCGACCTTCCCGGGTACGAGAGCTATTGGTGCTATGCCGAGAAAAAGGGCTACTCCGGCACGGCGATATTCACCCGCCACACGCCCCTGTCCGTGAGCTATAACCTCGGCATCCCCGAGCACGACAGCGAGGGGCGCGTCATCACGCTTGAGTACGAGGATTTCTACCTCGTCTGCGTCTACACCCCCAACTCGCAGGACGGCCTGCGCCGCCTCGACTACCGCATGAGCTGGGAGGATGACTTCCGCGAGTATCTGTGTAAGCTCGATAAGCAGAAGCCTGTCATAATTTGCGGGGACATGAATGTTGCGTATATGCCCATCGACCTTGCAAACCCCGACAGAAACCATTTTAACCCGGGCTTTTCCGATGAGGAAAGAGAAAAGTTCGGTCAGCTGCTTGATGCCGGATTTATCGACACCTTCCGCAGCCTGTACCCCGACCGTGCCGATGCATACTCGTGGTGGTCTTACCGCATGAAAGCACGAGAGAGAAACGTCGGCTGGCGCATCGACTATTTCGTCGTGTCCGAGCGCTTGCGGGATAACATCAAGGACGCATACATCCTGCCCGAGGTCATGGGCTCGGATCACTGTCCGGTGGGGCTGGATATGCTATGGTGAAGATAGGTAATGTCGAGATAAACGGTCGCCTGACCCTCGCGCCGATGGCGGGGGTGAGCGATTTTGCGTTCAGAGCCATATGCGCCGAGATGGGCGCGGCGCTTACCACGACCGAGATGGTCAGCGCAAAGGCGCTCGTCTACGGCGACGAGAAAACGAAGTCGCTTCTATATAATCCCGAGGTCTGCCACCCCTTTGCCGCGCAGATATTCGGCCACGAGCCGGAGGTCATGGCGGAGGCGGCGCAGCTTGCGATAGAATATTCCGGCGCGGAGATACTGGATATCAACATGGGCTGCCCCGTCGGCAAGATAGTCAAAAGCGGCGACGGCTCGGCGCTCATGCGAACGCCCGAGCTTGCCGGGGAAATTATCGAAAGCGTCGTCAAGGCTGTGCCCGTTCCCGTGACGGTCAAGTTCCGCAAGGGCTTTGACGGCGGCAATGTGAACGCCGTTGAGTTTGCAAAGATCGCCGAGCAGGCGGGCGCAGCAGCCATCGCCGTGCACGGCAGGACGCGGGCGCAGATGTACTCAGGCCACGCCGATTGGGATATTATCCGCGATGTCAAGCGCGCCGTGTCCATCCCCGTGACCGCAAACGGCGATATTTTCTCTGCCGAGGACGCAGAGCACATCCTGCGCTACACCGGCTGCGACCTTGCCATGGTCGGCAGGGGCAGCTTCGGAAACCCTTGGATATTCCCGCAGACGAATGCACTTTTATCCGGCGAGCCCGTGCCGCCGCTGCCCCCGCTTAGTGAGCGCATCGACCTTGCCGTGCGTCAGACGGAAATGTACGCCGAGCAAAACGGCGAGCGGCTTGCGTGCCTGGAGGCGCGGCATCAGATACCGTGGTATCTCAAGGGCGTTGCCAACGCCGGATACTACAAGCAGCAGCTCGTGAAAGTCGAGACGCTTGAGCAGCTGCACAGGATAGCAAAGGGCATAAAAAGAGACCTCGTTTGACAAAAACGCCCGTTTTTTGTACACAAATGTGAGTGTAGCTATTGCTTAAACGCCAAACTTGGCATATAATTAAACGTACTTGAGCTGGCGGAAGCCGGCTTGGCAAGGTGAACAAAATAGAGGAAAGAGGAGGATCTTGTTATGAAATGCCCTCGCTGCGGACATGAAATGACCCTCGATACCCACCGTAAGTATGCACTTAACATGTGCTACGAGTGCGGCTACATCGAAGGCAGACTGGAAGAAGGCCCCGGCACCGGTGCAACAAATTATGCACGCTTGAGAGCCATGAATTTTAACGAGGCCGTTGCATTCATTTCCGGCGGTCTTGGCATCGACGAAGAAAAGGTCGCCGATTGGCTTGACAACAAGGAATGAGTTTATAGAAAATACCCACTATGCAATCAGCATAGCGGGTATTTTTTGCTTCTTAATTGTTCCAAAGCGTCGGGGGATATGTGCCGTTTTCGTGCAGCTTAGTCAGTGCCTCGACCGCGCCGGGCTTATCCTCGTGGTATGTAAGGCCGAACCAGCGGTCACGCGTACTGAGGACGGAGATGCTTATCTCGCCCTTGGCTGTCAGGTCGTCCATCATAATGGGCAGCAGGCACTCGGCCTTCAGATCATTCTCCGGCAGAGCGGCGAGGAAGTAGGCAAAATACTTTTCCATCACGGGGAGAATATCCTGATGATAGCCCCAAAGGTTCATGGAAACGAGCGTATCCGGCGCGAGCGCGGGGCCGTCATCACATTCGGAGGTGTCCCTTATCGTGCCGTCGGGCATGAGCTTAATTTTATATGTCTCCTTGACCTTTTTGAGCACACCGTTCTCGGCGATGCATACGCCGCGGGTGACGGTTCCAAACTTGCTCACGGTGTTTTCAAGGCGGTATGCAACCATGGTTGCCTCATCTGCGCCATGGAGCCTTTCAAGCTCGGCGGAGATGGTCTTAAACGCCTCCGTGCCGTAGTAGTCGTCGGCATTTATGACCGCAAACGGAGTTTTGATGAGATCCTTTGCGCACAAAACGGCGTGCACCGTGCCGAAAGGCTTGGCGCGATCAGCAAACTCCGGCCTTGTCTCGGTGAAGCGGTCGGGGGTCTGGAGGGCGTAGTCGATCTTTATACCGGTGCTGCGCTCGATGCGGTCGCCGAAAAGCGCCTTGACATCGCTAAGTATCTCGGGCTTGACTATCAAAACCAGCCTGTTAAAGCCCGCGGCCAATGCGTCATAAACCGCGTACTCCATAAGTATCTCGCCGTCGGGGCCGAGGCGCTCAATCTGCTTAACGCCGCCGTAGCGTGAGCCGAGTCCGGCTGCCATCACGACTAAAGTCTTATCCATAAATTATTCTCCGATCTGTTATTTTACGCTTATCTTTGTGTAGCTCGTTGTGCGGAACAGAGTTTTTTCGTCACCCGAGCGCAGCCAGGAAAGGTAGACCTCCGGCCAGTGCTGCATGAGTATCGCCGAGTCGCAGCCGTTGTGGTATGCGTCGACGAGCATGGTCACCAGCTGCTCATAATAGTAATCCTGATCGCCGTTTGTGACCTTCGTCGCCGTGAGCTTAGTTGCATAGCGCACGAAGATGCTCAGCCCCATCGAAAGAAGCTCGGAGGCCGGCGTTCTGTCGCCGTCGCCCTGCTTGCGCTTTGACGGAAGCCTGCCTATACGCTGCACCTTTTCCAGCGCACCGATATCGTTCCAGTCCTCGATGAGCGAGCACACGTCGTTTGCAAGCTCCTCGTTGCCGTCGAGCAGGAACTTGAGGAACATGCGCGGCTCAAACTCGCTTCCCCCGAACTTGCTGTTCATGTAGTCCATCAAAATGCCCTGATAGCCGCCCTGCGCGTACTTTTCCGGCGTTTCGAGCAGGTCGTCAAGATACTCCAGCAGCAGGTCGAGCGCGATCTCCTGATCGGCAATGGGCTCATACTTGGCAGCCGGCAGATCTATCTGCGCCATGATATCGTTAAATTCGACGATCATCTTTTCCTTGAGCTTTTCGTACTCTTCAGCGCCGCGCCTTGCCTTGCACGGCAGGTACAGCGTCGTGCCGAAGCGGGTAAAGCCCCAGTAGGCGAGGGGAACGCGGGGCACTGCGTCTATCTCGGAAACGATGTTGAAGATATTGTCGGTGTAGGCTGCCGCACGGTCAAATACCGTGAGGGGAGCTGCAAAGGTGTAGACAAAAATGTTGTCCTTGGATATGCCGCTTTCAAAGGTGAGCTTGGCGCCGAGAAGATTTGACACGGCAGCGCCGCGGCTGAAGCCCGTTATCCATATCTTTATCTTCTGACGGTCAAAGCCGTGATTGTCTATGTATCTATTAAGCGCATCGTACACGCTGTCGGCCGCCGTTTTAAAGCCCATGGCGTAATCCGGGCAGCTTTCGTCGACGACATGGGCGTTGCTGACCCACTCGCCGCCGTAGTGGTGGCTGCGGATGACGACGGGGATGAGGTGATAGCCGCCGCCCAGCGTTTTTGCCGCAAAGGCGTAGGCGCAGCTGTCGTCGGAGGCCTTGGTGACCTCGTACTTGTGCGTTTTGATGCTTCGGTCGTCGCAGCCGATGGTGTTGAGCAGGTGTCGGATATACTTATCGCCCGACACCTTGTAGGTGAACGCCGACATGCTCATGCCGAGCGACATCATCGCAAGCTCGTGGTCATACGAGCAGGCCGATTTATCAAAAAAGCGGTCAGAGTATCTGAAATACATGGTCTCGACGGCATCGGGGCGCTTGTCGGACGACACGAGCATGCTCACCGGCACATCGCCCTCGATGGCAACACCGTTTGTTCCGTCAAAATAATGTCTCAGAGGCATCATCTTAGTAATCTCCTTACATTTAAATTGTCAGTTAGCATGATTATAAAATATTTTTCCAAAACAGGCAAGTACCTTGTTGACATAATATCACTCAGGCTGTACAATATTTGCAGAGAAATGTGTTCGGGGAATATGATATGAAGAAATTTACAAAGATAACTGCAATGCTGCTGGCCGCGCTGCTGCTTGTTGGGATAATGCCGCCCGGGGCGCAGGCCGCCGGAGGTACAAAGCTCATCGCGCTCACCTTTGACGACGGGCCGAGCTCGACCAACACTCCCAAGCTGCTCGACGGGCTTAAGAAAAGAGGTGTGCATGTCACCTTTTTTATGACCGGGCAGAATGCCGAGCGAAATCCCGATATTGTAAAGAGAGCTTACAGCGAAGGGCACCAGATATGCAGCCATACATACGACCATCCGCTGCTGACTAATCTAAGTGATTCTCAGATAAAGACCGAGATAAGCAAAACCGATAAGATCCTCGACAACGCCATCGGCTATGACCTTGACTATTCGGTGCGCCCGCCTTACGGCGGCTACAATGACCGAGTGCTTGCCGCCATCGGCAGACCGTGCTATTTCTGGTCGGTAGACACCCGTGACTGGGAAAGCCGCAATGCGACGGCAGCATATAATATGTTCATGAAATATGTAAAGGACGGCTCGATCGTCCTCATGCACGACCTTTACAGCACGACCGTCACCGCCGCTTTAAACGCCATCGACACGCTGCAAAAGCAGGGCTATGAGTTCGTTACACTAAACGAGCTCCAGGTGCGCCGCGGCATAACGCCGACGGCGGGCAAGATATATTTTGATGTCTATCCGACTTCCCACGGCACCGATAAGCCGCTTTCCGCGCCCGTTATCAGCTATAAGCAGCAAAACGGCGGCAAAAAGGTCGTCATCACCGGCGACAGCCGCGCAAAGATATACTACACCACCGACGGAACTGATCCCACGCCCGGCAATGCGATCAGGTACAAGGGCGCGTTCTCCGTTAAGGACAAGACCACCGTCAAGGCGATAAGCGTCGTGAACTGGAACGGCTTCAAATCCGGCGCAGTGTCAAAAAAGATAAGCTACACGACGCTGCGCGCGCCGAAGATCACCGCCGCAAACGGCAAGATAACGCTCAGCGGCTTAACGTCCGGCGCAAGCTATTACTACACCACAAACGGCAAAACGCCCACAAGCTCGTCGGCAAAATACTCCGGCAGCTTCACCGCCGTGCCCGACACGGTCTACACCGTCCGCGGCATCGGCGGCGGCTACTACTCCAGCGCCGCGGTCTGGGCGACCTACGGCGCATCCGGCAAGCTCTATACCGATGTCAAGCCCGGGCTCTGGTACTACAAGGCTGCCGACCGCGCAGTGGGCGAGGGGATACTTGACATGAGCGGCACGAAGCTTGCACCGCACGCAGAGGTGACCCGCGCGCAGCTTGTTTCGATGCTCTACCGCATGGCAGGCAGCCCCGCGGTCGAGGGCGACATGTCCTTTGACGATGTGTCGGAGAGCGCAAAGTATTATAACGCAGTCATGTGGGCGTATCAAAACGGCATCGCGATGGGCGTAGGCTACGGGAAGTTTGCGCCGACGCAGCTTGTGACCCGCGAGCAGACCTGCGCGTTTCTGGCACGGTACGCCGAAGCCTGCGGCAAGGACTTGAGCGGGCTTGACAAAACGGCGATCGACGCATTTTCCGACAAGGCCGCCGTCGAGCCGAGCATAGCTCAAAGCGTTAACGACATGTGCGCCCTCGGCATAGTCCGGGGCTACGAGGACGGCACCATAGGCCCGCGCTACGCCATCACCCGCGCCGAGGCCGCGACCATGCTCACAAGATTGGAAGATGCATTACAATAACAAAAACACAGCGGAAATTATTTTTCCGCTGTGTTTTTCGTAGAAAGCAAAAAAGCCTGTGATCGTTGAGATCACAGGCTTTTTTGGAGCTGCTGACCAGATTCGAACTGGTGACCTCATCCTTACCAAGGATGCGCTCTACCGACTGAGCTACAGCAGCAAAGATTATGCCCCTCATTACAAGGGGCATAGTGGCGACCGAGAAGGGACTTGAACCCTCGACCTCCGGCGTGACAGGCCGGCGTT
>CAVGBM010000002.1:0-20510 GCA_963627445.1 Oscillospiraceae bacterium
TAAGGCAGCAGGGGCTCGATCTTTGCAAGCTTTTCCTTGCCTTCGTTGTAAGCCTCAGTGTTGTCGGCGATCTTCTGCTTACCGGCCTCATAGGCAGCCTTGCCTTCTTCAAGGGCCTTCACGCCGGCAGCGTAGGTCTCTTTGCCTTCCTCGAGAGTCTTCTTACCTGCGTAGTACTCCTTGTAGCCCGCGTTCAGCGTGCTCTTGCCTTCGGAGTAGGCGATAAGTCCGGCCTCATATGTGCTAACGCCGTTGAGGTAGGTATCTTCATTCTCCTGGAGCTGCTTTATGCCGTCAAGAGCGGTTGTGATGCCCTCGCGTGCCGTGGCCGCATCCTCCTGCTTGTATTCCTGAATGTTCAGGATGTCCTTCATGCCTGCAACACATGCAAACAGGCCGAAGAGGCATGCGAGCACCAGGCAGATGCTGCAAACCATAAGTAATACTCTTTTCATATTCTTCCTCCCTTATATTTTAGTGTGTATAAAAAGATTACTTAGTTCCGTCGTTTGTTTGATATTTGACATTCTAACACATAGTTGCAAAATAGTAAAGAAAAAATGACAAACTTTTTAAACTTTTCTTTGCAGTTTGCCACCGTTCATTACGACATACCATATTAGAATGTACAGCTTCTGTTAACATATTATACATAAAAGGTTGGACTAATTGTGAACATACTGTGAACAATTAGTCCAAAACGTTAAAATATTCACTTTTATTTTTCGCGCTTAACCAAGGAAGACAAATTTACGGGCAGACTTGCCTATTATGACCCCGTAAAGTACCCTTGCGGCGACGAGCATGGCCACCGCAAACACCATGAGCGTCGTCTCAACGGACATGTCATGAGTGAGCATGATATACCCGCCGATGCCGATGGTGAAGACGAGCACCATGTCGATGACCATGGATATGATTATCGAGCTGCTGTTTTTTATCGCCTGCGTTTCGCTCGTCCAGTTTAAAAGCGGGTGGTTGACGTTGGCGATAAGGCCGATTTCGGCCATGACGACGATTATGGCAGCAGAGAGGATAAACGCCGGTACGGCGACGGAGGCCGACGTGCCGAACACGATGATCAGCGCAGCCATGAAGAACACGACCGGCGGCAGGAACATTATGAGGCTGAGCTTGAGCTTTGTCAGCAGCACCTGCGCAGGATCGACGGGCATGGACTGGATGACCCAGATGCTTTTGCCCTCGAGCGAGACCGAGGAGCTTGTGGGCACGACGATGCCTGCCATCATCGCGGCGGCGACGGTGCCGAGGTACACGGCAAGGTCAGTGGGTATCATCACCATATTCACAAGCTGACGCAGCCTGTTGCCGTAGATGAGCACCGCGACGGCGGCCACGACGATCATTACGACACCCAGACCGTTATTGACGATGCAGGTGGAGCTTGAGAAGAAGCGTGCAGCCTCCTTGCCAAGCAGCGCCGAGCTGCGGGAGGACACCTTCTGCTCCTTTGCCTCGTACTTTATCTTCGCCGTGCCGCGCTTTGTGGTGGCGGTCTTGATAAATGTACGCGACAGTATAGCGTAGACCACTGCAAACGGCGCGAGCATCACGAGCATGCCGAGCGCAAAGAAGCCGAGCTCACCCGCTGCACCTGCACCTATCCAGTATAGCGGTGCGACCGAGCTTATGGAGGCGGCTATCTGCGTGTTGTTGGCGATGAGGTCTGCGATTATCTTGTTGAGCTGACTGTACACATAGAAGTACGCAGCGAGGAACACGAAGGATATAAGCGTCTCGACAAGCGCCTTTTTGCGCATGCGCGACGACACGAGCGACAGCAGCCAGCCGAACAGCGCCGACAGCGACAGCGAGAACAGGCACAGCCCCAAAAATTCCGCCGCCAGGCAGATAAACGAGCCGAGCTCGAACGGCGCGATCTCATACCACCTGTAGGCCGCGGGGGCGACGATCAGCGCGCCGAAGATGACATTCATCGAAAAAAGCAGCACCATGCGGCTTGCAAGGATGACCGACGGCGGTATCGGCATGGACAACAGCAGGTCGTTGTCCTTTGCCTCATAAAGCCGGTTTTTCGCCGCAAAGACGCTGAAAATGAACATCACGGCAAAGGCTACGATGAACACATACACAAAATACAGCCAGCCGCAGCCCGTGTTATACAGGGGCTTTGCAAGCAGCTGGAATATCTGCCCGGACAGCCAGCAGAACACGCCGAGAGCGTAGAGCATCAAAAGCGCGTAGACTATCGTCTTGCCCTTGCCGCCCTTTTTGCCGCCGCTCTTGCCCGAGCCGGTGAACCGGCCCGCCAGAGCCGCAAAATTGACCTTTAAAAGAGCATTAAGCATGTTCGCCCTCCAGTTCGAGGAACACGGCCTCGAGGGACGCGTCGCCCTTTACAGTGTCCATATCGCCGCTGGTGACGAGTCTGCCGTTTTTGATGATGGCGACCTTGTCGCAGAGCTTTTCGGCGACCTCGAGCACATGGGTCGAGAAGAATATCGCGCCGCCATTGTCGCAATGTGCGCGCATCATGGTCTTGAGCGTGTGCGCAGCGACCGGGTCAAGGCCGACGAAGGGCTCATCCATGATGATGAGCTTCGGGTCGTGCAGCCATGCCGAAATGATGGCGAGCTTCTGCTTCATGCCGTGGGAGTAGGCGCTCACGGGCTGGGCAAGATCCTCGGTGAGCCCGAAGGCATCGGCGTATTTTGCGATGCGCTCGGTGCGCTCGGCTTTGCCCACGCCGTAGATATCGGCGACGAAGTTTAAATACTTTATGCCGGAAAGATACTCGTAAAGCTCGGGGTTGTCGGGGATATACGCCATCTGCTTTTTGCACTCGATGGGGCTATCCTTGACCGATAGGCCGTTAACAAAAATGTCGCCCTGCTCAAATTGCAGGATGCCGCAGCATGCCTTGATGGTCGTGGTCTTGCCCGCGCCGTTGTGGCCGATAAAGGCGTAGATATCGCCCGCGTTTACCTCAAGGCTCAGATCGTCGACTGCGGGCTTGTCGTCATACACCTTGCTGAAATGTTTGATTTTAAGCATCTATTGCTCCTCCTCTTCACTCGGGGATGAAATTATAGTTAATCTGCGCTGCTTTCTGCCCTCGGCGGGCGCATTGCCGATGTTTTTGACCAGAAGCTCGGACAGGGAATTATAAAACTCGGCGTACTCCTCGTCGGTCAGCAAAAATGCCGCCGTGCCGACACTGAGCATGTCCTGCACGGGGTCGCAGTCGGGTTTTGAAAAATAGTGCTTGAAGGTCGCCATAAGCGACATGAGCACATCGAACACCTGCATGTAATCGGCCTTGCCGTTCTCGGCGACGCTCGGCTTTAAGCGATAGCGCCGCTCGGTCGCACCGCGCTTTTTCTCCTCGGACTGGACAACGAGCCAGCCGTCGGAAACGAGCGCCGACATGTGCCGGTAAAGGCTCGCCTGCGGGATATCGGAGAGCTCGCAGCGCATCTCGGCGACGGTGGCCGACTCGTGGAGGATGAAATATTCGAGGATGCGCAGTCTTGCAGGGTTCATCACGGTTTTCGCATTCACGCAAAAAGCCCCCTTTGAACCATTCTCATTTATGAGAATAATGCAAAAGAGGCTATTTGTCAAGAAATTATTTAGGATAGAGTAGTTCCCGGGTAGTAGTGTTCGAGTATTTCCTTATAGCTTGAGCCCGACTTTGCCATGGTGTTTGCGCCGTACTGGCTCATGCCGACGCCGTGCCCGTAGCCGGTGACGGTGAAGGTAAACTGCCCGTCTGCGTGCTTGAGCTCAAACGCAGTCGAGCGCAGGGAGAACAGCTTGCGAAGCTCCGCGCCCGTAAACTTCACCTTGCCGATGGTGGCCGACTGCACCCTGCCCGATGAGTTGCGCTCTATCTTGCTCACCCAAGTGCCCGCTTCGCCGGTCATGTCCGCCTCGGGCTTGAGATAGAGTATCGTGTCGCGAAAATCGATATCCGCGAGCGTGAGGGTGCTTATATAATTGGGCACACTGTCGGCAGTCTCGGGCGAGGTGACAGACTTAAGATACGGAAGCTCGCTCCAGATCGCGCCGCTTTCCTCGGTCAAGCCGGCAGAGGACGAGTGAAACGCCGTGAGCGCCGCCTTGCCGCCGTAGCTTAAATACTCCCCGTCGGTCGCCGAGACGGCCGAGCGTATCTTTTCTATATATGTATCAAACTTCTTGCCCCACTTTTCACGGAGCTTGCTTTCGCTCAGATATGCCTGACAGCAATCGCTTCTGGCGCAGATATCGGCGTTTTCGTGCTTGGGCTCGGCAAGAAAGCGCTGGAGATAGCTGCGGGCGGCAACGGCCTGAGCCTTAAGTGCCTCGGGCTCGAACGACACCGGCATCTCGGCTGCGACAACGCCGACGAGATATTGCCGCACCGTCATTTTGACAGGCTCGTCCCCGCACAGGACGGTGACATTGCGCTTTTCGTCCGCTTCAAGGATCTTCGCCGTGGCCTCCGGCACCGTGGTCTCGGTCGGCGGAGTCACCGGCACACGCACGGTCATCATGACCGCAGCCAGCGTGACAGCGGCTAAAATGATCGACGACAGCAGCGTTCTTTTCATTATAAGCGTTCCTTTCACATCTTTTTCGGTTGACTGTTGAGCCAAACAAGTATAATATAATTCCATACAAGATTATTCTGATTGGATTGGTAATATGCGAAAAAACGCTTTGATAAATTCGTGCTATGTCTGCGCCGCCGGTGCATTCGGCACCTTCTTCCGCTGGCTGCAGAATCAATCGTGCTTTGACGCGGAAACGGGGCTGTTAAACCCCAGCGCACTTAATTATATAGTACCGCTGAGCATCATCGGCGCTGCGATACTTTTTTATTTTCTCGTAAAAAAGCTCAAAAAGCAGGAGCTTGAGCCGCCCAAGGACATTTTTGATGTCTTTAACGGCACGAGCATCCTCTACCCCATCGCATTTATGCTCATCGCCCTTGTGACGCTCATCGGCAGCATCGTCACCCTGTTCAATGTCACAGGCGAGAAGTATGCGACCGTTTACAGGCTGATCGCCATCCTTGCCGCTGCAAGCGCCGTGACCTTCCCGCTCATTTGCAGCAGCCGCCGCAAGCGCTATATGCCCGCCATAATCGGCATCTTCATGTGCATCCCGATCATCGTGTTCTCGGTCATGCTCCTGCTGTGCTATAAGGCAAACTCCTCCGAGCCTGTCATCTGGTCGTACTGCATCGAGATCGTCACCTGCTGCATCTGCATCCTCGCATTTTTCCGCAACGCAGGCTTCGCCTTTGAAAGGCCCATGCCCTACAGGGCGATCTACCTGTCGATGCTGGCTGCGTTCATGTGCTTTACCACCCTTGCCGACAGCCGCTATATCGGACTTCAGATGATATACCTCGGCTTTGCCGGTATGCTGGTCACGGAGCTATGGATGATGATAAGCAACATGCGCAAGCCCGCTGCCGCCGAGGAGACCCCCGAGGCAAAGGCCGAGCCGGAAAAGGCTCAGGTCATTGAACCCGGCGAGACAGAGGAAAAGCCCGAGCCGACCATCCAGGCTCCCGAGCGCAAGAGCAAAAAAACCGAGGATATCGACACGGTTCTCGACGACTGCAAGAAGTACATCGAATAAGTAATTTTTACAAAGTGCACATAAACGCACGCAAAACGAAAGTTTTGCGTGCGTTTTTCATCAAATATTCCAAAAAATCGAATGTTATACTGTTGACAACTTGCCTCTTGTATGTATAATATTTATTACTTTAAATGAATCGATGCAATTTTTTCATACAGGAGGTAGCCTGCGCATGAGAGGAATGGAGACCGGCAAAACAAGAATACGACACTCGGTTTTTACCGAGATAGCACGCCTTGCCTATGAAGGTGGCGACTACGCCAGATCGCTCGAGGAGCTGACATACAAGATATGTCCCGGCGACCCGGACGATGTCGGCGCATACAAAAACAGTCTGTTTCTCGAGCGTGCCGTCGTCGGCGAGAGGCTGCGTCTTGCAATGGGTCTGCCGACAAGAAAGCTCGGCGAATATAACAACCTCTCCGACGGCATTGAGGATGCCATAGTCGCCGAAAAGCACTACGAGCCGCCGCTTATAAACGTCATTAAATTTGCCTGCAACCGCTGCCCTGTTGACCTCGTGCGTGTAACCGACGGCTGCCAGGGCTGCCTTGAGCACCCGTGCATGGAGATATGCCCCCGCGGCGCTATCAGCAAGGTAAACGGCCACGCGAAGATAGATAACGACAAATGCGTCCGCTGCGGCAGATGCTCCCAGGTCTGCTCGTTCCACGCGATCATCCATCAGCAGCGCCCCTGCGCCAAGGCCTGCGGCATGAAGTGCATAGGCTCGGACGATCACGGCCGCGCTCAGATAGACTACACCAAGTGTACCTCCTGCGGTCAGTGCCTTGTTGCCTGCCCCTTCGGCGCGATATCCGACAAGAGCCAGATATTCCAGACCATCATGGCCATAAAGAGCGATACCCCCGTTTACTGCGTGCTCGCTCCGTCGTTCGTCGGCCAGTTCGGCCCCGACGCTATTCCCGAGAAGATGAAGGCCATTTTTAAGCGCCTCGGCTTTACCGATGTCTACGAGGCCGCCATCGGCGCTGACCTTTGCGTCATCGAAGAGGCTGCCGACTTCCTTGAGGAGGTTCCGGCAAAGCATCCGTTCATGGTCACCTCCTGCTGCCCGAGCTGGAGCGACATGGTCAAGAAGCTCTTCCCCGAGTTTGCGCAGAATATCTCCGTTGCGATGACCCCCATGGTGCTCACCGCGCGCTTTGTCAAAAAGCAGCACCCGGGCTGCAAGGTCGTTTTCGTAGGCCCGTGCGACGCAAAGAAGCTCGAGGCCAGCCGCAGAACGGTGCGCAGCGACGTTGACTTTGTCCTGACCTTTGAGGAGGTGCTGGGCATGTGCGCTGCAAAGGGCATCGACAAGGAATGCATCCCCATGTCCGAGGCAGAGCCCTTGAAGCAGTCAGGCAAGGACGCAAGAATGTTCGCCGTTTCCGGCGGCGTTGCGCAGGCGGTCGTCAATGCGATAAAGTCCATGGATCCCGACCGCGAGGTCAAGGTCGCCAAGGCCACAGGTCTTGACGAGTGCCGCAAGCTGCTGCTCATGGCCAAGGCCGGAAAATACGATGGCTACCTGCTCGAGGGCATGGCATGCCCCGGCGGCTGCGTTGCAGGTGCGGGCACGCTGTGCGATATCGGCAAAGCGCACAAGAGCGTTTCGCACTTTGCCCACAAGGCCGATTACTCCTGTGCTTACGACACCGAATACAAGGATTATCTCCCGCTCATCGAGGAGAAGCAATAACGAAAAAACGGGAAGCCGAAGCTTCCCGTTTTTTCTTATTTATCACTTGGGTGATCCTGACTGCGGCTGACGACTATCTTGCCGGTGTCGGCAGAGATTATATAGCTGTAATCGGCATCGTCTGCCGTGAAATCCACCTTATAGCACATGCCGTCGTCGAGCTTTATTAGATCGGCGACGATGTTTTTGGCCGCGTCCGCGCTCACCTTTGCGTCGCGAAGCGCCGTTTTTTCCGCTGCCGACACGCCGATATAGTCCTCCTGCATGACGCAGCCGCGAAGCGGCGATATCATCACAAAGCAGAACGCCAGCATGACAAGCACCGACACCGTGAGCGTTATGAGCTTTGCCCCGCTCACGCCCCTGCGATGGCGTTTTCTGCGTCTTGAGCTTCGTCTGCGCTCAGGGCGCTTAACTTCGGCTTCGCCGGTCATTTCGTTTTCCTTCGTCTCGAGCTCTGCCAAAACTGCCGCCACCTTTCATTTTCCTGCGTACATTATAGCTTTTTTTCGAGCATCTTGTCAACATATCGGGCATTTTCCGGCGCATCGGGTGTAGATTTTTGAGATGTTATATTGTATAATTATTTTATTATGCCCACGGAGGTTTTAATATGGATAAGCACAGATCCAATGTTTTCATCGCACTCGTGCTGGTGCTTCTTATAGTTGCGGCGATACTCGCATGGGTAACGGGCAGCAATATCTTGAGCGGCGCGCCCGTCACCGCGAACGACGACGCAAAGCCTGTCTCGACAAAGGCCGTGCCCTCGGCAGCTGTCTCCGATGATGAGCCCAGCGCAGATCCCGACACGATGAGCACCCCCGAGCCGACTGCGACCCCCAAGCCCACGAAGGCTCCCAAGTCCGATGAGCGCACGCTCGACGAAAGCGGCAGCATCATGTCCCAGACTGGTGCGAATATCAACATGCGCGTCGACTGGCACATAACCTCCGCAAACAACAAGGAGCTGACGCTCGACGTTGAGGTCTACGTCATCTCCTACGCCATAAATGCAGGAGAGCACTCCGGCTCTATCCGCCTGTGCGGCAAGGAGTACAGCTTCATAAGCGAGCCTATCATAAACGACGATAACTCCACAAAGCACGAAACGCTCATTTACGACGCTACCGTCACCATTCCCGCCGCCGTCGGCGAGACCGTCGCCGTGCCCATCTCGGCAAAGTGGGATTTTGACGGCGTGTACGGCGGTATCCGGATCGGCCGCATCACCGCGGAGTCGACGCTGACCATCAAGGCGTAAAAAGTGCTTGACTTTCCAAGGAAAACATGTATAATAATATAGCTTGTCATTATGGGCAAGTATCCTTGCTTCCGCCGAGGGCGGAGGCCAAATGACCAAAAGGAGGTGCAAACCATGGCAAAAATGAGCGAAAAGTACGAAGTAATGTACATCATCAACCCGAACTTCAGCGAGGAGCAGACCGCTGCTGTCGTCGAGAAGTTCAAGGCACTCGTTGAGGCAAATGGTACCCTGGACGAACTGGAGGAGATGGGTAAGCGCAAGCTCGCTTACGAGATCAACTACATTTCTGAGGGTTACTATGTCCTGATGAAGTTCACCAGCGGCGCTGAGTTCCCCGCCGAGCTGGATCGTATCCTCGGTATCACCGACGGCATTATGCGTCGCCTGATCACCCTGCGTGCAGAGTAAGGAGACGAACGATGCTTAATCACATTACCATTATGGGTCGCCTGACTCGGGATCCCGAGATCAGATACACCCAGTCCCAGACTCCTGTGACGAGCTTCACCCTCGCAGTCGACCGCGATTTCGGCGGCCGCGACGGCGGTGATCGCCAGACCGATTTTATCGATTGCGTCGCATGGCGTCAGACAGCCGAATTTGTCAGCAAGTATTTCACCAGGGGCAGCATGGCAGTCGTTTCCGGCCGCCTGCAGATCCGTGACTGGACCGATCGCGAGGGCGGCAAGCGCCGCAGCGCAGAGGTCGTTGTTGACAATATCTATTTCGGCGAAAGCAAGCGCCGCGAAGGCGGCGATGTGCGCAGCGAATCCCGTCCCGCCTATCAGAGCAGCTATGAAAGCGTCAGCCCCAGCATGGGCGCTTCCGCATTCAGTGAGCTCGGCGACGACGACGGCGAGCTGCCGTTCTAAAATATTTATAGGAGGATACAGCTTTGGCTTTCGATAAGAACAATCCCAAGAACCGCAAGCGCAGAAAAGTTTGCCAGTTTTGCGTAGATAAGGCTACCGCTATCGATTACAAGGATACCGCTAAGCTCCGCCGCTTCATGTCCGAGCGCAGCAAGATCCTGCCCCGCCGCACCACCGGCACCTGCGCAATGCATCAGCGTCAGCTCACCGAGGCTATCAAGAGAGCCCGCCAGATCGCTCTCCTGCCGTATGTAACTGACTGATTACAAACGATTAAGACCGTTCTCACGAACGGTCTTTTTTATTGTATCTCTTTTTTGATGCGGCTTATCGCATTTTTCTCTAATCTCGACACCTGCGCCTGACTTATGCCTATCTCGCGGGCGACCTCCATCTGCGTTTTGCCGCTTGAAAAGCGCATGGCGAGTATCCGCTTTTCGCGGTCTGTGAGCTTCGACACCGCCTCGCCGAGGGCAATTTGCTCAAGCCAGTGCTCATCGGTGTTGCGGTCGTCGCCTATCTGATCCATGACGCAGACATTCTCGCCGCTGTCGCTGTAAACAGGCTCGTGCAGCGACACGGGGTCACATATCGCGTCGAGGGCGAACACCACCTCGGAGCGCTTTATGCCGAGCTCCTTTGCGATGCGCTCAACATCCGGCTCACGCCCAAGCTCGGCGGTGAGCCTTTCCTTTACCTGCAAGACCTTGTATGCCGTGTCGCGCATGGATCGCGAAACACGCACAGCACCGTGGTCGCGCAGGAACCTGCGCAGCTCGCCCGATATCATCGGCACGCCGTAAGTCGAAAACTGCACATTTTGGTTCAGGTCAAAGCAGTCGATGGCTTTAATAAGCCCGATGCAGCCGACCTGGAACAGGTCGTCCATGCTCTCGCCCCTGCCGGAAAATTTCTGTATCACCGACAAAACGAGCCGCAAATTGCCCGAAATGAGCTTTTCCCGCGCAGCAGTATCGCCCGACTGGGACGCCGCGATGAGCTCGCGCATTTCGGAGTTTTTCAGTAGCGGCAGCTTTGATGTGTTTACGCCGCTCAGCTCGACCTTGCCCTGCATAGCATCACTCTCCTAAGTGATGCTATTATTTCCCGACAGTTTTCAATTTATCCCCACATGACGCGGCAAATGACCGCGGAGGCTATGAACACCGCAAGGTCTGCGCACAGTGCCGCAGGTATCGCCCAGCGCGTTTTTTTGATCCTTGCAGCGCCGAAATACACGGCGATAACGTAAAATGTCGTCTCGCTCGAGCCCATCATGACGGCGGCAGTGCGCCCTGCGAGCGAATCGGCACCGGCAGCTTTGATTATATCCGCCGCAGCCGCAGTCGCCGCCCCGCCGCTCAATGGGCGCAAAAGCGCAAGCGGCACGGTCTCGGCGGGTATGCCGATAAGTGACAGCACCGGCTGCAACAGCTGCGCCAGCGCGTCGATCGCGCCCGAGGCGCGCAGCATGTATACCGCCGGAAACAGGACAACTAACGCCGGAAACATGTCCCTGACCGTCGTAAGTCCCTCGGCAGCACCGCGCGTCAGCGCAGAGAAGATGTCCGCTTTGCCGAACACGGCACAGATGCCCACGGCGGCGAGGATGAGCGGCACGGCGAGCGTCAGCAGCACATTCACTTTGCCGCCCTCTGCATGAGATACGCCGCCGCGAGCCCGACTGCGACGGAGATGGCCGAGCTCAGCCACACCGCAGGCAGGATATCGAACGGCTGCTGCGCGCCCTCGGCGGCTCGGATGGCCGCGACCGTAGTCGGCAGAAGCTGAATTGAGGCGGTGTTCAAAACAACGAGCCTGCACAGCTCGTTTGTCGCCGTGACCCCGTCGCCGAGCGAGGCCATGCCCTTTGCCGCGCGTATGCCCATGGGCGTTGCGGCGTTGCCGAGCCCCAGAAGATTTGCGCTGACATTTGCAGAAAGCGGCCGGAGGATATCCTCATGCCGTGCAGCCTCGGGAAACAGCAGGCTGAGCACCGGCCGTAGCACCTTTGCCAGCGCATCGGCTATGCCGCACCGGCGCATGAGCTCCATCACGGCGCACCAAAGGCACATCACGCCGCCTATCGACAAACACAGCTCCACCGCCTGCTGCGCCCCCTCAAGCGCAGCCTCGCCTACCGCCGCAGTCGTGCCGTTTGCGCAGGAAAACAGTATCGCGGCCAGGATCATGCCTGTCCAGATAACGCCCATCAGCATAGTTTTGCCCCCTCCGGCAAATATGATTTTTCATTAAATCCTATTGTCTTGGCAGGAATTTATGCGCAATTTTGGCATTTTAGTGGGCTGTGTACAAAATATTTAACAATTTATTCTTTATTTGGAGCAAAAAAGGCTTGACATGCTTTTAACTTTTGTTATAATTATATCGTGAATATTGTATATATGTGGAACACCCACAAGATACGGAGGACAAAGATATGAAATCAACCGGAATAGTCAGAAAAGTAGATGAGCTCGGCCGCATCGTTCTTCCCATAGAGCTGCGCCGTACCCTGGACATTGCCGAGAAGGACGCTCTCGAGATCTTCGTGGAGGGTGACAACATCATTCTTCATAAGTATCATCCCGCCTGCATCTTCTGCGACAACACCAAGAACATCATCACCTACAAGGGCAAGAACGTTTGCCCCGACTGCATCAAAAAGCTCAAAGCCCAGGTTTGATCTTGAGATGAGAAGATCCACTGTTCGTTTGAACCGTGGATCTTTTTTCTTTTACCCTCGGTTGACCGAGGGTATTCGTGTTCTGTTTAAGCGTTAAGCGATGATGAATATAATTCGTTTGCCGAAAAGCCGGTGTCGGCGGCGGCCTTCTTGCACGCAGCCTTGTGGCCGAGGCCATCGGCTCTGTAGCTCTCGACAAGCTCGAGCGCATCGTCGAGCGTAAACTCGTTTTCCTCCTCGGGTGCACCGTCGATGACCAGCACGAACTCGCCCTTGGGCGGGGTTTGCGTGAAATACTCGAGCGCGCCGCCGAGCGTGGTGCGCAGGGTCTGCTCGTGCAGCTTTGTAAGCTCGCGGCAAAGCGAAATTTTTCTGTCCTCGCCGAAGGTGTTTTTCATATCCTCGAGCGTGCGCAGGAGCTTGTGCGGCGCTTCGTAGAATATCATGGTGCGGCGCTCTGACTTGAGGCTTTCAAGGTGCTCGCGGCGGCTTTTGTTGGCCGTGGACAGGAAGCCCTCGAAGCAGAACCTACCCGTCGGCAGCGCCGACAGCGCTATCGCCGAGATGAGCGCCGAGGGGCCGGGCACGGTCACGACCTCAACATCGTTTTCGGCGCACATGCGCACGATGTCCTCCCCGGGGTCGGAGATGGCGGGCATGCCTGCGTCGGTCACGAGAGCGCAGGTCTCGCCCGAGGCGATGCGCTCAAAAATTTTCGCACCCGAGGCGTATTTATTATGCTCAAAATAGCTCACCATGGGCTTTTTGATGCCGAAGTGGTTTAAAAGCTTGAGCGTGACGCGGGTGTCCTCGGCGGCGATGAAGTCGGCCTCCTGCAAGGTCTCGACCGCGCGGGGCGAAAAGTCGCCGAGATTGCCTATCGGCGTTCCGACAAGATAAAGCTTTCCGCTCATGGCGTTCCCTCCCTGTGATATATCCTCAAAATTTCATCCGTCTCCGTGCCGTCGGGGTTTCGCACGAAAAGCGGCGGCATGAGCTTTAGTCCTGCTGCGCCGCCTCGCCGTGCCTCTATGAGCACGACGGACGGCTCCTTTTTTGCATCGTGCGACACAGTGCGCAGGCGCTTTGGCTCTAACCCGTGCTCACGCAGAGCACACAGCACATCGCACAGGCGCTCGGCTCGGTGCACAAGGCAGAATACGCCGCCCGTGCGGCAAAGATACGCCGCCGCACGGCAGATATCTTGGAGCGTGCATGTAGTTTCCGTGCGCGCCGCGGCTTTGGCATCATCGGGACTTTGCCTGCCGCTGCCCTCGGCAAAATACGGCGGGTTCGCGACCACGAGATCAAATTCGCCGGAGCGAAACAGCCCCTTTACGCAGCGGATATCGCCGACAATGACGCTTCCCCGCTCGGAAAGATTGTTTGCAGTCAGGTTTGCCCTCGCTGCATCCGCGGCCTCGGGGTTTATCTCAAGCCCCGTCATGCAAAGCCTTGCATCGCGGTCAAGAAGCAAAAGCGGCAAAATGCCCGAGCCGCAGCCAAGATCGATGCCATTACGACGCGAGCCTATATTCACAAAGTCGGCAAGCAGGACAGAGTCCGTGCCGAGCTTAAAATGCTCCGACTGGCGAAACACAGGTCCGCCGTCCCAGAGCGACACAAAATCATTCATAGTTTAAAACAGGGGCATAGCCCGTCACCATTTTCATCGGACGAAGATAATAAAAAGCCTGCGGTATGGTTCACCGACGAACTAACCGCAGACTTTTTATGTGAAGAATTACTCTTCGTCGTCTACCTCAATGATTGCCTTTGCGGGGCACTGAGCCTTGCAGGAACCGCAGGACAGGCACTTCTCAGCGTTGATCTCGAAATGAGCGTCACCCTCGAAAATAGCCTCAGCGGGGCACTGCTCTGCGCAGGAGCCGCAGGACAGGCACTCTTCAGTAATAACAAATGCCATTGTATTTACCTCCATTTTGTTATCAAGCAACTAACTTGCACTCTGCATTGTAACACAAAAAATCAAAAATGCAAATGCAATTTTTCACTTTGCATTTATTTCTTTCGCTTTTTGGCAATAATCCCGTATGCGGCTGCTTAATTTCGGCAGTTTTGGCGGCACGAATCCTTTATATTATGCATACAAGGGGGAATATTGCCTTGAAGAATAATGAGAAATTTACGGAAAAAGCGGAATCGGCCATCGAGCAGGCGCGGCTCGCGGCGTTCAGCCTCGGCCACAGCTATGTGGGAACGGAGCATCTGCTGCTCGGCATCGTGCATGAGGGCGCAGGCTTGGGTGCAAGGATACTGCGCGAGCGCGGCGTTTCAGAGCGAAGACTGCGGGAGATAATTTCCGAGTCTGCCGGTCTCGGTGCGCCCGGGACACCTGCGCAGGGGCTTACAAAGCACGCGTGGGCGGCGATCGAAAAGGCGGCGGGCGATGCCGCCAAGCTCGGCCACAGCTATGTCGGCACCGAGCACATTCTGCTCGGCATACTCCGCCAGCCGGAGTGCGGCGGCGCAGCGGCGCTCGTGACCGCAGGCTTTGACCTTAACGAGATATACACCGATATCATGGCGGTGTTCGGCGCAGGCTCGCAGCGAGCTCGTCAGCCGCAGTCGAGCCCCAAGACGAGCACCCGCCACAGCGAGACGAGGGTTTTAGACCAATACAGCCGCGACCTTACGCTGCTTGCGGCCTCCGGCGGCATTGAGCCCGTCATCGGCCGCGGCGAGGAGATACGCCGCAGCGTGCAGATACTCTCCCGCCGCACGAAAAATAACCCCGTGCTCATCGGCGAGCCGGGCGTGGGCAAAACGGCGGTCGCCGAGGGCATAGCACTGTACATCGCGGGCGGCAATGCGCCCGAGAGCATGGCGGGAAAGCGGCTGGTGTCGCTGGACATGCCCGCGCTGCTGGCGGGAACAAAATACCGCGGCGACTTTGAGGAGCGCGTCAAGGCCGTTCTCAAGGATGTGAAAAAAGCCGGCGACGTGATACTTTTCATCGACGAGCTGCACACGATAATCGGCGCTGGCTCGGCAGAGGGTGCTATAGACGCTGCGAACATTTTAAAGCCCGCTCTCGGCCGCGGCGAGGTGCAGATAATCGGCGCAACGACACCCGAGGAGTACCGCCGACACATCGAAAAGGACGCAGCGCTCGAGCGGCGCTTCCAGCCCGTGAAGGTCACAGAGCCCGACCGGCGCAGCACGCTCGAGATGCTGAAAAGCGTGCGGACGAGCCTTGAAAAGCACCACTGCGTGCACATTTCAGACCTCGCGCTGACGGCGGCAGTCGACCTATCCGTGCGCTATATAAATGACCGCTTTCTGCCGGACAAGGCGATAGACCTTGTCGACGAGGCGGCGGCGCATATCCGTGTCAGCCGAGGAAGCCTCGTCACCGCCGAGGATATCGCCGATATCGTCTCGCTGTGGACGGGCATACCCGTGACGAACCTCAACTCCGACGAGACTCGCCGTCTGCGTGATATGGAGGCCATCCTGCATCGCCGCGTCATCGGCCAGAGCGAGGCCGTGTCGGCGGTGGCGCGCGCCATTCGCCGCGGCAGAGTGGGGCTGTCTGACCCCAACAGACCCATAGGCAGCTTTTTGTTCTTAGGCCCCACGGGCGTGGGCAAGACCGAGCTTTGCCGCGCGCTGGCCGAGGCCGTGTACGGCGAGGCCGATGCCATGATACGCCTTGACATGTCCGAGTACATGGAAAAGCACGCCGTGAGTAAGCTCATAGGCTCGCCCCCGGGCTATGTCGGCTATGAGGACGGCGGCCAGCTGACCGAAAAGGTGCGGCGCAGGCCGTGGTCGGTCGTGCTGTTTGACGAGATCGAAAAGGCACACGAGGACGTGTGGGGCATCCTGCTTCAGATAATGGACGACGGGCATTTGACCGACTCCGGCGGGCGGAAGATAGATTTCCGCAACACGATAATCGTCATGACCTCGAATATCGGTGCAAAGGCGATGACCGAGGGGCGGCGGAAATTGGGCTTTGCGCAGTCCGAGGGGCGGCAGGCCGCCGACTCCGAGCTCAGAGAGCGTGTTAACGAGGAGCTGCGCCGGACCTTTAAGCCCGAATTTTTAAATCGCATCGACGACACGATAATCTTCCACCGGCTCACGCGAAGCGAGATACGCAGCATAACTGAGCGCATGATACGCACCGTTGCAGGGCGCTTTGAGGAGCTCGGCATGAACCTTTTCGTTCCCGAGAGCGTCATAGACGCGCTCGCCGACAAGGGCTATGACGAGAAATTCGGTGCAAGGCCGCTCAGGCGCACGATACAAAGCCTCATCGAGGACAATGCCGCCGAAATGCTGCTCGACGGCAGACTCGGCCGAGGCGACAAGGTGTGCGCCGAGCTTAGCGGCGAAAAAATAATTTTGACGAAAGGTGAAAGTTAAGCTATACTGGATTGTGAGACTTTAAGTAACAGAGGCATAGCATGGATAAGCAAAAACACATTGAACAGGCAAATAAATTAAGCGGCTTTAATGTCCACAACGGCATTGAGGTCGTCGAATTTGACGACGAGCACTGCATCGTTGTCGGCAAGCTCAGCGAAAAGACATCGAACCCATTTGAGATGGCGCACGGCGGCTTTGTGTACTCACTGTGCGACGTTGCGGCGGGCGTTCTCATAAGCCGCGAGGGGCACCCCGGCGTTACGCTTAACAGCAATATGCATTTTCTGCACCCGTCAAGAGGCACGGTGCTTCGTGCCGAGGGCAGGATCATCAAAAGAGGCAGGACGGTGTCTGTCATCGAGACCAAGGTGTACGATGACACGGGTCGTGTGACCGCCGTCGGCATTTTTGAGATATACGCCCTTTGACGGGGCGAAACGGAGGTATTATGGTGCAAAAGCCTGTACTGTATATCGTCATCCCCTGCTATAATGAGCAGGAGGTGCTGCCGATAACGGCACCGATGTTTTTAAAAAAGCTCACGCAGCTCATAGGTGACGGACTTATATCCGAGGGCAGCCGCATCATGTTCGTAAACGACGGCTCGTCAGACGGCACCTGGGAGCTTATAAGGGTGCTTTCCGAGGAGGATGAGCACTATATCGGCATCAGCCAGAGCCGCAACCGCGGGCACCAGAACGCCCTGCTGGCAGGGCTCATGGAGGCCAAGGAGCGCTGCGATATAAGCATCTCCATCGACTGCGACGGACAGGATGACATTGACGCGATGGACAGGATGGTCGCAGCGTATCTTGACGGCTGCGATGTCGTCTACGGCGTGCGCTCATCCCGCGAGACAGACAGCTTTTTTAAGCGCACCACGGCGCAGGGCTTTTATAAGCTGCTTTCGAAAATGGGTGCCGAGGTCGTGTACAACCACGCGGACTACCGTCTGCTGTCGGCAAGGGTGCTCAAAGAGCTTGCGAACTTTAAGGAGGTCAACCTCTTTCTGCGCGGCATGGTGCCGCTCGTTGGCTTTAAAAGCACCTGCGTTGAGTATGTAAGAGCCGAGCGCCTTGCAGGCGAGAGCAAGTATCCGCTCAAAAAAATGCTCTCTCTTGCGGCCAACGGCATAACGAGCCTGTCGGTAAAGCCCCTGCGGCTTATAACCTCGTTCGGCGTGTTCGTTGCAGCCCTCAGCTTTATAGGCGTTATCTGGGCGATAGTCTCAGCACTGTGCGGCGAAACGGTCGCAGGCTGGGCGAGCACGACCTGCATCGTCTGCTTTGTCGGCGGCGTGCAGCTTATCTGCCTTGGCATAATCGGCGAATACATCGGCAAGATATACCTTGAGACGAAGGGCAGACCGAGGTACATAATCTCAGAACGCACGTATGATGAATAATAAAAAAACCGAGAACTTTTTTGAGTTCTCGGTTTTTATCTGTCACTCGGCCCCGGATCGCAGTCGCCGAAGATCATGTCGTCAATATCTGTTTCCATGTTATTCACCTCGCTTTGATCTGTGCTGTTTGCAGCATAGTTTCATTATATGTACGGCCGGCGAAAAACATGACTGTTAATTTTTCAAAATTATGCTGACTATCTCGGGTCTGTTAAAAAGCCTCGGAAGCGGTACGGAGTTTCCGATGCCGCGGGAGACTATCATCGTGTAGCGGCCGTTATCAAACTGCCCCGCGTCGTACTCGGGAAAAAGCGTGCGGTCTGTTCCGAGAAGCCCGCCGACACCCGGGATGCGCACGATGCCGCCATGCGCGTGGCCGCATAAAACAAGCTGCACCGGAAGCTCGGGGAAGCTCTCCATCCAATAATTGCGGTGGCCGAGCAGGACGACATAGTCGTCGGGGTACTCTGTACGCAGCCCCTGCACAAATACATCCGGCGCTTCGAGGTCTGCCCAGCTGTTGGGATCCTCGACACCGGCAAGCACGATGCGCTCGCCGTTTTTATCTATCGTCACATACTCGTTTCTAAGATATTTTACGCCGCAGGAGCTTAAAATGTCACTCAGTTCGTCGATTTTCCCCGACGCAAAATCGTGGTTGCCGCTGACAAAATACACATCGCAGATATCCGTAAGCTGCTGCGCAAGCTCGCGCACTGCCATGAGATCTGCGCCGTCGGTTATAAAATCGCCGGTCAGCGCGATGATATCCGGCTTTTCGGCGCTAACGAGGCTCACGATATCGCTAACAAACGGCGCGCCGTGAAAATCCGACAGCTGCACTATCTTAAAGCCCGAAAAGCTCTCCGGCAGCTTAGCGCTCGTGACCGTGTACTGCGTGAGCCCGACATTTTCGGCGCTGTCGCGCACTGAAGAAACGACAAAGGCGCACAGCAGGACGATCACCGCAAGGGCTTTTGCCCGTTTTTTCATTTGCAGCCCTCCCGTTCACAAATTAGCAGTTGAAACAGCCGTTCGATTAGGTTATAATAGTAAAATCATTTGTACTCAAAATGAACTGTGCATAGAAAAAATGTAAAGGAAGATTTATCTATGAGCGCATCAAACGAAAAATCAGCCCGTAAGACCCTCGCTTCTCAGAAGGAGGAGCAGAAAAAGAAGAAGGAAAAGATCAAGTGGACGATAATCGGCGTCCTCATCGTCATCTTCTTCGCCTTTGTCATTTACCTCAACACCGGCGCATTTTACAGAAACCTCACCGGCATCACCGTTGAATACGGCGCGAGCGAGGAGCTCGGCATCGAGGCAGGCAGCCGCAGCTATACCGTTGCCGAGTGCAACTATGTATATAATATGCAGTATATGAACCTGGTAAACAGCTACGGCGACTACGCTTCGCTGATAGGTCTGGATACGTCGAAGGCTCTCGACGAGCAGACATGTGCCATGGCAGGTGACGAGGACGAGGATTACACCTGGGATGACTATTTCATGGACAACACCAAGTCCTTCCTCACGCAGCTGGCCGCTCTGGAGGCCTACGCCAAGGCCAATGACATCACCCTCGATAAAGAAGATAACGAGACCATCGACGAGCAGATGGCAACCTTTGACAACGCAGAGGATTACGGCTACGCAAGCGCGGATAAGCTCATTGCCGCCAACTACGGCCGCGGCTGCAACAGCTCCGTCGTGCGCGAGATCATGGAGCTTCAGCAGCTTGCGACCAAGGCTCAGCAGTCTGTCTCTGAATCTTACAGCTTCACCGCTTCCGAGCTTGCCGAAAAGTACGACAGCGTAAAGGACGATTACGATAAGTTCACCTATGATTATTACCTCGTCGAGGCGGAGACCGAAGAATCCGAGGATGGCTCGACCGCCACTCCCACGGACGAGGCTCTGAGCGAGGCTGAGGAGACCGCTAGCTCCATCAAGGACTCCATGGATAAGGATGATCTCACCCTTGAAAAGGCCGTGCAAAAGGTCGTAAAAGACGCGGAGATCACCAGTCAGGAGAGCACCCCCGGCAGCGACACCGAGTCTGACCTCAAGGAATGGCTCGTAAGCGCAAAGCGCAAGAAGGGCGATGTTACCGTCATCAAGGGCAGCACCGGCGCATACATCGTCCAGTTTAAGTCCCGCAACAACAACCAGGAAAAGACCGACGAGAGCGGCGACATGAACCTGTGCGACTACATTGCGCAGAACCTCCTGCGCAGCGAAGCCCTCCAGAAATGGCAGGAGGAGAAGCTGGGCGTCGTGACCAATGACGCAAAGACCACCACCTCCTTCGGCGCAAGGTATATCGGAAGATAATTAGACAAATATATGACTTAAGGCCGCCAAGGGCGAATTCAGATAAGGATAATTCGCCCTGTAAAACAGACTTTCCACCTTACAGAGAGATGCACTCCGCTTTTACAGGGTGCGCAGCAGTTTTGGCCGAGGTATTTTTCGTTCAGACAAAACAACAAATTTCCGGCAATACTTTGTGTATTACCGGAAATTTTTGTGAAGTATGGGCGGAAAAGAGCCGG
>CAVGBM010000003.1:0-2863 GCA_963627445.1 Oscillospiraceae bacterium
AACTTAACTTGCGACAGCAAACTTCACTGAATAAAGCAAAAGGCTGCACGCTCAGCGTGCAGCCTTTGTTTTATTCTTCGTCCTGCGGGTGGAGCTTTACCAAGACCTTTTCGACGCGCAGGCCGTCCATTTCAAGGACGGTGACGGACATGTTCTCGTATTCGAAGCTGTCGCCCTGCTTCGGGAACGCGCCGAACATCTCTATCGTCCAGCCGCCGACGGTCTCGCTGTCGGCCTCGAAGTCCTTTTCCCTGATGCCCACAAGCTCGAGGAAGTCGGAGATGACCATGTCGCCGTCGAGCTCATACTGCCCATCGGGGCGCTCGACTATCTCCTCCTCGACCTCGTCGGTGTCGTCCCATATCTCGCCGACAAGCTGCTCGAGAACATCCTCCATCGAAAGAACGCCCAGCGTACCGCCGTACTCGTCGGTGACGATGGCAAGATGCTGCTTTGCGCGGCGCAGCTCATTGAGCACGGCGGGCATTTTCATCGTCTTGTACACATAGCAGGTCGGCATCAGCATGCTGCGGATATCGGGATTTTTCTCATCCGTGAGCGCCTTTAAGAAGTGATTGAGGTACAGTACGCCGATGACATTATCGATGCTGTCCTCGTACACGGGGATGCGCGAGTACGGCGCGGAGTCGATCGCCGCAAGCTGCTCGTTCCAGTCGTCGTCAATGTCCAGTGCCACAACGTCGACGCGCGCGGTCATGACCTCGTAGGCCATGACATCGGAGAAATCTATCGCCGCCTGCACGAGCTCGGATCGGTCTCCGTCAAGGACGGCCTCGTCCTCGGCGGTCTCGATGATGGACGATAGCTCCATCGCCGCCGCTTCCTCGTCGCTGTCTGCTTCCTCGCCCTTGAGGCCGGAGGTCAGGAGCTTCACGAGCCCCACGACGAGCCAGATAAGCGGCATGAGGATTATCGTCAGGCCACGGACAAAGTACGCGTGGCTGAGCGCGATGCGGTTTGCGCTGTTTTTTGCTACTATCTTCGGCATCGTCTCGCCGAAGATGATGACCAGCACCGTGATGACCACGGTGGACACCCAGGCGTACTTGTCGTCGCCTGCGATGAGGATAACGAGCACCGAGCCAATTGACGATGCCGCGATGTTAACAAGGTTGTTGCCGATGAGTATCGCCGAGAGCGTGTCGTCAAAGCGGTCGATGATCTTGACCGCGATCGCCGCCCTCTTCGAGCCGCCGTCACGGGCGCTTTCAAGGCGCAGGCGGTTGCAGCTTGAGTACGCCATCTCGGATGACGAGAAGTAGTTCGAGCCGATTATGCACAGGAGAAGCCCTGCCAAACAAAGACCTATCACTGCTCGGCACCTCCTTCCACCCTGCGGACATTCAGTCGCAGTATGCGGTTATGCTGCATCTGACCCACCGTCACGCGCAGGCCGTGGTAATCGAAGCTTGCGCCGACCGTCGGGATGGCGGCAAACTGCTCATACGCCCACTCGCCGAGGAGCTTATTTGTAAACTCGTCGTCCTCCTCGGGGTCGTCAAACTCCAGAAGCTCGAACACATCGCCGACATTCATCTCAGCGTCGCAGTCCCAGCTGCCGTCGTCGAGGGCGATGTAGGGCTCTCTGACCTCGTCATCCTCGTCCCAGATCTCGCCCACGAGCTCTTCGAGGATATCCTCCACGGTGACGACACCGAGCGTGCCGCCGTAGTTGTCGGTGACGATGGCCATGTTCAGCCGCTTCTTGCTCATAATGGGCAGCAGGTCGTCGATATTCGTACTCTGATGCACGAAATACGCCTCGTCCAAAAGCTCGCGCAGGTCAATTTTCTCGCCCTCGCGCAGGTAGGCTTTTATGTATTTGCGTATCGACAGGATGCCGATGACATTATCGATATTGCCCTCGTAGACCGGCAGGCGGCTGTGCTTCTGCTCACGGATGTAGCTGAGCACCTCCTCGGGCGAGGTTTCAACATCCACTGCCGCAAGGTCGACGCGGGAGGTGAGGATGCTCTCAACGGTCGTCTCGCCGAACTGAAGCGCAGAGGAGATGAGCTCGCCGCGCTCTTCGCCGAGGCTGCCGTCCTCGGTCATGTCCTCGATGATGTCGTATATCTCGTCCTCGGTGACGGATATCTCGGGGTCGGCCTTCACAAAGCGCGCGGCAAAGTTGCCGATGGCCGACAGCACGGCCGATATCGGCCGCAAAATGCGCATAAAAAAGCACAGCGAACCGGCCACTGCCAGGGACAGTCGCTCGCTGTATTTTTTGGCAATGCTCTTCGGGAGCATTTCGCCCACGAAGAAGACCACGATGGTCATGATGATCGTGCTCAGGGTGACTGCGCTCAGTCCCCAGATGCGGGTGACATTGACCGTAACGATGCTCGCCGCTGCGATGTGCACGATGTTTGTACAAATGAGAATACTGCTGATGGCGCGGTCGAAGTTATCCAGCACCTCGAGCGCCTGGAGAGCCTTGGCCTCGCCGCGCTCTGCACGGACCTTTATCCTGACCCGTGACACCGAGGCGAACGCCGTTTCCGCGACCGCAAAATAAGCGGCGCACATTAAAAGAACGATTACGATTATCAGCGACAATCGACTGCCGTCATCCATTTCGGATCAACACACTCCTAATAGTAAAGTTCGTATATTATATCATGGCTCAGCCGCAGCGTCAATGCTTTTCAGCCCCGAACGCCTGACATATATTAACTTTTCTTTGTTTCGCCGAAAGAAAAGTTCTTTTCAATAGCGAACGAACACTTTCGCTGGTCGTAATTGCGGTAGCCCGAATCGTAACAAAAGCGAACTATCGGTGCGCCCATTCGTCCAACAAGATAGCGCAAGCTTTCTAAAACCGCCCTTTGGAAACCAG
>CAVGBM010000004.1:0-21006 GCA_963627445.1 Oscillospiraceae bacterium
ATCTAACAACCCGCTTGCCAAGCACTCATACTGCCAATCGATAGCAGCTATCTGCTCGGCGGTGAGCTCGTCGTAGTTTGCAAGAAGTGCCTTTGCAAGTGCGTCTCTTACGTCAACGCCGTCCTTAATGAGGACTTCAACTTTGCCGGTGTTCTCTTTAAGAACCGGTGCAACTGCGTCAGCGTCGTCTGCGAAAACGGCCGGGGAGATGCCGACGACCGAGAAGAGCATCACGACTGCAAGCAGCGAAGCCATAAATCGCTTGAGATTGCTGATTTTTATGCTATGCCTCCATATAAAAATAATTTTAATTCTTATGGCTGAGCTATACAATTTGTCTAACATTGTCCGGCCAGCTGATAATATAATAACAAACTACTTAAAAATGCAATATCCTATTTGTCATTTTTAGCATGAAGTTTTGACAAAAAACGCAATGTGAAACCTCACATTGCGTTTTTGTGTATGATTTATTCCCATTCCACGGTGGCGGGGGGCTTGCTGGTGATGTCGTAGACGACGCGGGTGACGTTGGGCACCTCGTTTGTGATGCGGTTGGACGCCTTGGAGAGCATGTCATACGGCAGGCGTGACCAGTCGGCGGTCATGAAGTCGTCGGTGGTGACGGCGCGCAGGACTATCGTTCCGCCGTAAGTCCTCGCATCGCCCATGACGCCGACGCTGAGGCTGCTGTCGAGTACAGCGAAGAACTGGCTCGTCACGGCGTCGAGGCCGAAGTTTTTCATCTCCTCACGGAAGATGAAGTCGGCCTTCTGCACGGTGGCGATCTTCTCACGGGTTATCTCGCCGAGGATGCGGATGGCAAGACCCGGGCCGGGGAACGGCTGGCGGGACACGAGGTATTCGGGCAGGCCGAGCTCACGGCCGAGCTGGCGCACCTCGTCCTTGAACAGCATGCGCAGCGGCTCGATAATCTCCTTGAAATCGACAAAGTCGGGCAGGCCGCCGACATTGTGGTGGCTCTTGATGGTCGCCGAAGCGCCGAGGCCGGATTCGATGATGTCGGGGTAAATGGTGCCCTGTGCGAGGTAGTCGACGGAGCCTATCTTCTTGCTCTCGGCCTCGAAAACGCGGATGAACTCCTCGCCTATTATCTTGCGCTTGCGCTCGGGCTCGGTAACGCCCGCAAGCTTATTGAGGAACCTGTCGGCAGCGTCGACACGGACAAAATTGATATTCCATTTTGAAAACGCCTGCTCGACCTCGTCGCCCTCGTTAAGGCGCATGAGGCCGTGGTCGACGAACACGCAGGTGAGCTGACTTCCGATCGCCTCGGCGAGCAGCGCTGCGCACACGGAGGAATCAACGCCGCCGGATAGTGCCAGCAGCACCTTGCCGTCGCCTATCTTCTCACGCAGCTGGGCGATAGCGGACTTGCAGTAGCTGTCCATGTGCCAATCGCCTGCGCACTTGCAGACCTTGAACAGGAAGTTGTGCAGTATCTGCGCGCCGAACTCGGTGTGCGTTACCTCGGGGTGGAACTGGACGCCGTAGAGCTTGCGCTCATCGTCGCACATAGCCGCGCACGGGCAGCTATCGGTCGTAGCAGTTATTGAAAAGCCCTCGGGCGGGGTCTTTATATAATCGGTGTGGCTCATCCAGCAGACGCTGCTCTCGGGCACGCCGTCAAACAGCACGCTTTCTTGCGTGTGGAGCGTGACCTTGCCGTACTCGCTGATGCTTCCGGCGGAGCAAATTTCGCCGTTTCCCATCCACGCCATGAGCTGGCAGCCGTAGCAGATGCCCAAGACGGGGATGCCGGCGTTGAGTATCGCCGGGTCAAAGTGCGGGGATTGTTCATCATACACGCTGTTCGGGCCGCCGGTGAAGATGATGCCGGTGTAGCCTGCGGCTTTTATCTCGTCAAGGGTGATGCCGTTGTAGCCCTTGACCTCTGCGAAAATTTTGTGCTCACGCACTCTGCGGGCGATAAGCTGATTATACTGCCCGCCGAAATCCAGTACCAGAATTTTGTCCATTTAAATACCTGCCGTCAATAAGAAATATCTATATTATGCGCCTTGTTTTCGCCGATTTCAAGTCGAATTTTTTCGACAAGCCTCGACACCTGCTCGGGGCAGCGGCCGATGTAGAGCTCGGGGTTCAAAACATCTCGAATTTCGCCCGCCGTCATGCCGAAAGCGCCGGTATCGGCGAGCCTTTCGGGCAGGTCGCACTCGCCGCCGTTTTTCATTTTCTGCGACGCTTCCATCGAGCAGACGCGGATGATCTCGTGCAGCTTCTGACGGTCGCCGCCGCGCTTCACGCCCTCCATGAGGATGTTTTCGGTCGCAAAAAACGGCATGTATTCGTTAAGTGCTTTTTCTATAATTTTCTCATTGACCTTGAGGCCGGACACGACATTTATGACCAGCCGCAGCACCGCATCGGCGCACAAAAACGCCTCGGGCATGGAGATGCGGCGGTTTGCCGAATCGTCAAGGCTGCGCTCGAGCCACTGCACGGACGCTGTCATGGCGGCGTTGGAGACATCGGCCATGAGGTAGCGCGAGAGCGAGCAAATGCGCTCGCAGCGCATGGGGTTGCGCTTGTACGCCATGGCAGACGAGCCTATCTGCGACGAGCCGAACGGCTCTTCAAGCTGCCAGTCGTGCTGCAAAAGGCGAATATCATTCGCCATGCGGTAGCTGCTCTGGGCGATAGCCCCGAGGGTGTTCAATATCCTGCTGTCGAGCTTGCGGGGGTAGGTCTGCCCGCAGACATCGAAGCATTCGGAAAAGCCAAAGCGCCCTGCAAGGCGTCGGTTCATCTCGTCGATTTTACCGCCGTCATTATCAAACAGCTCCATGAAGCTTGCCTCCGTGCCGGTTGTGCCGCGGCAGCCGAGGAATTTTAGGTTTTCAATTACAAAATCGAGCTCTTTTAAATCGCCGTAAAAGTCCTGAAGCCACAGGGCGGCGCGCTTGCCGACCGTCACGGGCTGGGCGGGCTGATAATGCGTGTAGCCGACGGTGGGCAGTGCCTTGTACCTTTCGGCAAAGTCAGCTAGTGCGGCTATCGCCTCGCAAAGTCCCTTGCGCAGGTACACGAGCCCGTCACGGTAGAGGACTAAGTCCGCGTTATCGGTGACATAGCAGCTCGTTGCGCCGAGGTGGATGATGCCCGCAGCGTCGGGTGCCGCCTTGCCGTAGGCGTAGATATGCGCCATGACATCGTGGCGCACCTCGCGCTCCCTTGCGGAAACGATATCATAATCGATATCATCGATATGCGCTTCAAGCTCTGCCACCTGCTGCTCGGTCACCGGCAGCCCCAGCTCATGCTCGCACCTTGCAAGCTCCGTCCACAGCCTGCGCCATGTGCGATAGCGCATGTCGGGCGAAAACAGCTGCTTCATGTAGTCGGATGCATAGCGGGAGCAAAGCGGCGATTCGTAAGTGTCCTTCATTTTTATCCTTTCAGCGCACGATGCAGGCGTCACGCTCTGCGCCGACGGAGACATATTTTATCTTGCAGCCGACGGCTTTTTCGATAAACTCAACATATCTCTTTGCGTTCTCGGGCAGCTCGTCCCATGTGCGCACGGCAGAAATGTCGCAGCCCCATCCGTCGAGGTATTCGACATGCGGCTTGGCGTGCGCCAGCGCCGATGGGAACGGGAAGGACTGCGTGAGCTTGCCGTCAAGCTCGTAAGCGGTCACGACGGGAAGCTTCTGCATATAGCTTAACACATCAAGCTTGGTCAGCGCAATAGCCGTTGCGTTCTGAAGGCGAACGCCGTAGGCTGTGGCGACGAGATCGACTGGGCCGACGCGGCGGGGTCTGCCGGTCTTTGCGCCGTATTCAAAGCCCGCCTCACGAAGCTTCTCGGCCTCCTCGCCGAACCACTCGCACACGAACGGGCCTTCGCCGACGCAGCTTGAATACGCCTTCACAACGCCGACGACCTCGTCTATCTTCGCGCCCGGGAAGCCCGAGCCCACGGGGGCAAAGGCGGCGAGGGTGTTTGACGAGGTGGTGTAGGGGTAGATGCCGAAGTCGAGGTCACGCAGTGCGCCGAGCTGAGCCTCAAACAGGATGCTTTTGCCCGCAGCCTGCGCCTCGTGAAGGTATGCGCCCGTGTCACGGATAAAGGGCTTTATCCGCTCGCCGTAGCGCTCTATCCACGCCCAAAGCTCGTCCATGGTGACGGGCTCGGCACCATAGACATTCACGAGCGTGAGGTTTTTCCACTCGAGAAGATCACTAAGCTGCGCCTTGAGGTACTCGGGGTGCATGAGGTCGCCCGCCATAACGGTCTTTTTCTGATATTTATCGGAGTAAAACGGGGCTATGCCCTGCTTGGTCGAGCCGTACTTTTTGTTCGCGAGGCGCTTTTCCTCAAGCTCGTCAAGCATCCTGTGCCACGGCAGGAGCAGGGATGCTCTGTCGCTTATCATGAGGTTTTCCGGCGTTATCGCAACGCCCTTGGAGGCGAGGTCGTCTATCTCGCCGCAAAGATTTTCGCAGTCGAGCGCAACGCCGTTGCCGAGAACGTTCATAACGCCCTTGCGGAATACGCCCGACGGCAGCAGATGCAGCGCAAACTTGCCGAACTCGTTTACGACGGTGTGGCCGGCGTTGCCGCCGCCCTGAAATCTCACGACGATATCATAATTTTCCGTGAGCAGGTCGACCATGCGGCCCTTGCCCTCGTCGCCCCAGTTGATGCCTACAATTGCACAGTTTGACATGTTAATACCCTCTTAATTTTAATCTTGATACACGGCGATGCCGCTTCTCTTATGCTCGCTTCTTAAGTGGAAGCGCTCGATTATCGCCTTGTCCTCGGCGGTAGCTTCGCCGGTCGTGATGAACTTATCCACAGCGGCGTAGGTCACGCCCATCTCGCTCTCGTCGGTCTGACCGTCAAACAGTCCTGCCGACGGCGCTTTGTCGATGATGCACTGCGGTGCATCCAAAAAGCGCAGGAACTCGTAAATTTCCGTCACGGTGAGGTCGGCTATGGGGTTAAAGTCGTGTGCGCCGTCGCCCCACTTCGTGAAGTAGCCCATGTACGCCTCACTTTTATTGCCCGTTCCGGCAACGAGGCGGTTCTCGCTTGCTGCGATGGCATAAAGCGTTGCCATGCGCAGGCGGGGCGCGATGTTTGCCAGAGCAGCGTCCGTGAGCTTTGTCGCAGCGCCGAGGGACGCGATCTCAGCCTCACGAACGGGCGTGAGGTCGACGGTGCGGGTCTCGATGCCGTAGTGATCGGCAACGGTCTTGCCGTCGACGGCATCCAGCTCATAATTGCGCTTTGAGCCGCAGGGCATGATGATGCCGACTGTGTTGCAGCAGGCGGTCTTGCACAGGATGCCGACAAGCGCGGAATCCTTGCCGCCGGAGTTGCCGTAGACGATGCCGGCCGCGCCGCTTTTCTTCATCAGGTCTCTTATAAACTCTACTCTTTTTTCAAGCTCTTTTGCATAGTCTCTCATAATATCACTCGCTTTCAAGTGCCGCTCTTACGAAGCCGTAAAACAGCGGCTGGGGCTTGTTCGGCCTGCTTTTGAACTCGGGGTGGAACTGAGCGGCGACGAACCAGCGGTTTGCGGGGTTTTCCACGATCTCGACGAGCTTTCCGTCGGGGGAAAGACCGGCTAAACGCAGTCCCTTTTCGCACATCTGATCACGGAAATCGTTGTTGAGCTCGTATCTGTGGCGGTGGCGCTCGTAGATGGTCTCCTCGCCGTAGAGCGAGAAGGCTTTGCTCTCCTTATCCAGCGCGCAGGGGTACTGGCCGAGGCGCATCGTGCCGCCCTTGGCGGTGATGCCCTGCTGCTCGGGCATGAGGTCTATAACGGGATGGAGCGATGTGCTCGTAAACTCCGCCGAGTTTGCGTCCGCCCAGCCGACGACATTGCGGGCAAATTCGATGACCGCTATCTGCATGCCAAGGCAGATGCCAAGATACGGGATATCCTTTTCTCTTGCGTAGCGGGCGGCAAGTATCATGCCCTCGATGCCGCGGTCGCCGAAGCCGCCGGGGACGAGGATGCCCGCGCAGTCGCCGAGAACTTCGTTTATATTCTCCTGCGTCAGCTCCTCGGAGTCGACCCATTTAATGTCGCACACGGCATCATTTGCCGCCGCGGCGTGGAACAGGGACTCGGAAACCGACAGGTACGCGTCATGAAGCTGAATGTATTTGCCGACGAGCGCTATCTTTACATGGCGCTTTGCCGCCTTTATGCGGTGCACCATCGCAGTCCACTCTGCAAGGTCGGGCGGAGTGTTTCCGAGGCCGAGCTTGCGGCAGACACAGTCGGCAAGACCCTCACGCTCTAAAAGCAGCGGCGCTTCGTACAGCGTCTGCGCCGTGAGGTTCTGGATGACGCAGTCGGGCTCAACATTGCAGAACAGCGCGATCTTATGGCGCACATCCTCGCTTATCTCGGCATCGGTGCGGCAGACCAGAATGTCCGGCTGGATGCCGACGGAAAGAAGCTCCTTCACAGAGTGCTGCGTGGGCTTGCTCTTAAGCTCGCCCGAGCCCGGGATCTGTACGATGAGCGGCACATGGATGTACAGCACGTTCTGCCTGCCCTTTTCGACGGCGACCTGACGGATAGCCTCCAAAAACGGCTGGCTTTCGATATCGCCGACCGTGCCGCCGATCTCACTTATGAGGACATCGACATCGTCGCTTTCCATCTGATAGATGCAGCGCTTGATCTCATCGGTCACATGCGGGATTATCTGCACCGTGCCGCCGAGGTAAGCACCCTGCCTTTCGCGGTTGAGGACGTTCCAATACACCTTGCCTGCGGACACCGAGGATGCCCCGCTCAGGCTCTCGTCAACAAAGCGCTCGTAGTGGCCGAGGTCGAGGTCAGTTTCGGCACCGTCATCGGTGACGAACACCTCGCCGTGCTGGTACGGGCTCATCGTGCCCGGGTCAACGTTGAGATACGGGTCAAACTTCTGATTTTTGACCCGCAGGCCGCGCTGCTTTAAAAGCCTGCCCAAGCTTGCCGCGCAGATGCCCTTGCCGAGACCCGAGACTACGCCGCCGGTTACAAATACATACTTCATTAATTCATTACTCCCATCCTGTCAGATCTCAAACGGAAAACAGCATATCGCAGTAGCTGGGATACGGCCAGTATTCCGATGCCGTGAGCGTTTCGAGCTTGTCGATGACGGCCCTTACCTCCTGCATCTTTCTGAACACATTGTCGTGGTAGTAAACGATGAGCTTTTCGCTATCGGTGTCGGGCACGGTCTCGAGCGCAGATTTAAGCTCAACGGTCTTATCGAGCAGGCTCTCGTTAAGCGCACTGAGCGTTCCGGCAAGCGCCGTCTCCAAACGGCAGGGCGCTTCGGGCAGGGTGTCCTTCTTGAGCTTAATGGTCTTGCACAGGTCTGCGACATTTTTCGACACGGCGTTGAGTATGCCATGCTGCACCATATCGACAAGCGTTGTCGCCTCGATGTTTATGACCTTGCAGTACTGCTCAAGGTGGATCTCGTGTCTGGACGCGATCTCGGCGGCGGTGTAAACGCCGTGCTTTGTGAGCAGTTCGACATTTTTCGGCAGGTTATACGCAAGCAGCGCTTCGGCAGAGCTCACGAGATTTGCAAGCCCTCTCTTCTCGGCCTCGGTGACCCAGCTTGCATCGTAGCCGTTGCCGTCAAAGATGATCCTCTTGTGCTCGGTGAAGGTCTTCTTAATTAGCTCGTGCAGAGCGGAGTTGAACTTCTCGGTGTCGTCTATGCCCTCGAGCTTATCTGCAAACTCGGACAGCGAGTCTGCCATAATGGTGTTGAGGATGGTGGCCGGGCCTGCAATGGACTGGCTCGAGCCGGGCATCCTGAACTCAAACTTATTGCCGGTGAACGCAACGGGCGAGGTACGGTTGCGGTCGGTGGTGTCCTGCGGGATAGGCGGCAGGACATCAACGCCGATGCGAAGCGCGCCCTTGCTGCGCTCGGTGTAATCGGTCTCGGAAATGATAGAGTCGACAATGGACTCAAGCTCCTGACCGAGGAATATCGAAATTATAGCGGGAGGTGCTTCCTGCGCGCCCAGGCGGTGGTCGTTGCCGGCAAAGGCGACAGAGCAGCGCAAAAGCTCCTGATACTTGTCAACGCCCTTGACGAAGGCTGCCAGCAGCAGCAAAAACTGCGCGTTCTGGCTCGGGGTCTTGCCCGGGGACAGCAGGTTCTCGCCTGTATCGGAGGCCAGCGACCAGTTTATATGCTTGCCCGAGCCGTTCACGCCCGCAAAGGGCTTTTCGTGCAGCAGGCACACCAAGCCGTGGCGGTCTGCGACCTTCTGCATGACCTCCATCTCGAGCTGGTTTTGATCGCTCGCGGTGTTTGCGTCGGTGTAAATGGGCGCTAGCTCATGCTGCGCGGGGGCGACCTCGTTGTGGCGGGTCTTGGACAGAACGCCCAGCTTCCACAGCTCAGCGTCAAGATCCTTCATGTACGCCGCAACGCGGGGTCTTATCGTGCCGAAGTAGTGATCCTCAAGCTCCTGACCCTTGGGGGGCTTTGCGCCGAAAAGCGTTCTGCCGCAAAGGCGCAGATCCTCACGCTCAAGATACAGCTTCTTGTCGATAAGGAAATACTCCTGCTCGGGGCCGAGCTGAGAGGAGACCTTGGTCGACTTCGTGTCGCCGAACAGTCTCAGCACTCGCAGCGCCTCACGGCTTACTGCGTCGCACGAGCGCAGAAGCGGGGTCTTTTTATCCAGCGCATCGCCCGAATACGAGCAGAACACGGTCGGGATGCACAAAACGCCGTCTTTAATAAACGCAAACGCCGTCGGATCCCATGCGCTGTAGCCTCTTGCCTCGAAGGTCGCTCTCAGGCCGCCGGAGGGAAAGCTCGATGCGTCCGGCTCGCCGCGCACAAGCTCCTTGCCGGAGAACTCCATGCTTATCCTGCCGCCGCCGGTGGGGGAAATGAAGCTGTCGTGCTTCTCGGCGGTTATACCGGTGAGCGGCTGGAACCAGTGGGTAAAATGCGTCGCACCCTTTTCAAGCGCCCACGACTTCATGCCGTCGGCGATAGAGTTTGCGACCTCAAGAGAAAGCGGCCGGCCGTTTTTCAGACACTCTCTCCATGCCTGCAATGCGGCCGCCGGTACATAGCGTTCCATTGCAGCTTCGTTAAAGACCATGCTGCCGAACAGCTCGGGAATGTTGGTTTTTTCGCTCACAGTAATTCCTCCTTTTTCTCACACGCCGCTTGCGCCGTAGTTGGACAGCACTCTTGCGGACGGGTCTTTTATATCACTACCGACCCAGTCGGGGTTCGGCATCCAGAAGTCCTTGATCATCCTTGCCTGACCGGGATAGTATTTTTCAAAAATGTCTCTGTAGAGGAGACTTTCCTTGGTAAACGGTGTTGCGTAGTCGTACTTCCTGCAGCCGGTCTCAAACTCCTCATCGGTGTACACAGTCTCGGCGTACTCCTTGAGGTCGTCGACCATCGAGTGACCCACGGCGTCGGAAAACGCCGCCTTCTGCCGCCAGAGTATCTCGTCGGGCAGGATGTGGTCATCGGCAAAGGCGCGCCTTAGGAGATATTTTCCCATGTCGTAGCTGTTTACCTTGAGCTTGGGGTCGATGCTCATGACATAGCGCACAAAGTCGAGGTCACCGAACGGAACTCTCGCCTCGAGCGAGTTTACGGAAATGCAGCGGTCGGCACGCAGAACATCGTACATGTGAAGCTCGTCGACACGCTTCTTCGCCTCCTGCTGGAATGCTTCCGGCGAGGGCGCAAAGTCGGTGTACTTGTATCCGAACAGCTCGTCGGATATCTCGCCCGTGAGCAGCACGCGCACATCGCTTTGCTCGTGGATGGCCTTGCAGCAAAGGTACATGCCGATGCTTGCGCGGATGGTGGTTATATCATAAGTGCCGAGAAGCTTGATGACATCCTCGAGAGAGGCGAGCACCTGCTCCTTTGTCATGCTGACCTCGGTGTGGTCAGCGCCTATAAACTCGGCAGCCTGGCGGGCATACTTAAGATCGATCGGGTCAAGATCCATGCCGATGGCAAAGGTCTTAATCTTCTTGCCCAAAAGCTTTGCGGAGATCGCGCACACGAGACTCGAGTCAAGGCCGCCCGAGAGCAGAAATCCGACCGGCGCATCGGCGCACAGGCGCTTGTCGACAGCTGCGATGAGCTTTTCGCGAATGATCCTGCACACGGTGTCAAGCTCGTCCTTTGAATACTCGCTCACGGTCGTTAAGTCGCAGTAGCGGGTAAACTTGCCGTCCTTGTAGTAATGTCCGGGAGGGAACGGCATGATCTCATCGCACAGGCCGACGAGGTTTTTAGCCTCCGACGCAAACGCGGTCGAGCCGTCGGACAGGTGGCCGTAGTAAAGCGGGCGGATGCCGATGGGGTCGCGCGCGGCGATGAGCTCGTGCGTTTGGCCGTCATAAATTATCATCGCAAACTCGGCATCGAGCATGGCGAACATGTCCGTTCCGAACTCGCGGTACATCGGCAGGATTATCTCGCAGTCGGACTCGCTGTGAAACTCGTACTTGCCTTTGAGCTTATCGCGCATCGCCTTGAAGCCGTAAAGCTCGCCGTTGCAGACGACGCGGTCGTCGCCTAATGCAAACGGCTGCATGCCGCTTTCGTCAAGACCCATGATCGCCAGCCTGTGGAAGCACAGGCACGCGCCCGGCATCTCCTCGATGCGGGACATGTCCGGCCCTCTCGAGACCGTCCTGTTGAAAAACTCCTTCGCCTCGGCGGCAGTAAGCACGCCCGTTGTGAAACCCATGATAGAACACATAAAAAATGCACCTTTCGAATTTTTTGGCAGCTATCCCTAAAACACTATTTAATTTTAGGACGAATAGCTGCTGATCCGCGGTGCCACCTAGTTTACCGTGTTAAACACAGTCTCTTTTACGAGCTCTGACAAGCTCTCGTGCATTAACGCCGCACTTACGCGTCTAGCTTACTTTTAAGCTGATAAAAGCCGAAACACTATCGGTTTTGACGGGCATCTTTCCGCCCATGCTGCGTTAAAGCCCTTGGCAAGACAGACAAGTATTACCTTCGGTCTTTGTCTTGCCTGAACGAAAATCTGCTCCGTCAAAACTGCTTCGCATCTGTCGGAGCGTTTTTTGAAGGCGTTCTCGGTTTTCCCCTCTGCGGGTCAACCGCCGCCGCATAGACGGCACGCCGACAGACGATATCGTTCGGCTTTCATCAGCTTATTGGGCATCAACCACGCCACATTCAGCTTAAGTTCAGTTCGATGCTCGGGAGGGTTATTCGGCAGTGCTCTTGTGTCGGGCTTACACCGTCCCCGACTCGCTGTGACCGATATCACGGCTTACTTGTCTCCGTCATCGCATTTTCCGTATGTCATCTTTCTAAAACCCAAAACTGCCGCAGTATGCGGCAGTTTCGGGATAGAGAAATGAATTTTTAAGGTAGAAAAAAATGAACCTTGCTAACAAATAACCTTTGCTAACAATGACATAATAGCACACATTTTTTGATAAACAAAATACATATATCATTGCGTTAATCATATCTTTTTGATATAATACGGCCGAGGTGATATTTCAATGGAGCTTCGGACATTAAGATACTTCGTCGTTGTGGCGCAGGAACTGAATATTACAAGGGCAGCGGAAAAGCTCAATATGAGCCAGCCGCCGCTGAGCAATCAGATGAAGGCACTTGAGGAGGAGCTGGGCACGCAGCTGCTCATCCGCGGCAAACGCTATCTGCAGCTCACGGAGGCGGGCACGCTTTTATACCGCCGCGCCGTGCAGATGCTCGACATCGTTGAAAAGACGCGGCAGGAGATAAACGACCTGCAAAGCGAAATGTCGGGGCTTTTGTCCATCGGCTGCGTCGAGGGCAGAGCGCCGTATTACCTTTCGCGCTGGATATCCGGCTTTAAGGAGGAGTACCCCCGCGTGCAGTACAGTCTGTGGAACGGCAGCAGCGACGATATACTCGACAGGCTTCGTGACGGACTTTTGGATATCGCCGTCATCGCAGCGCCGTATGACAGCGAGCACCTGCACAGCTTCGCCGTCGGGCGTGAGCCGTGGGTGGCGATGTTTTCAAAGGTACACCCGCTGGCAAAGCTGGAGGGCGACACGCTGCCGCTTAAATATCTCGCCGAAGAGCCGCTTATAGTCCCGAGCCGCAAGTCGCGGATCAGCGCGATACGCAGCTGGTTTCGGGAGATAAACGCCGAGCCGAATATCCTGTGCGAGATGTCAAACTACCTTGACGCCGTGGCGCTCACAGAGCGCAATGTCGGCATCAGCATCTTCCCGCAGACGACCTACACACCGAATGATCTGCTGGTCTCGAAGGTCATCACCGGCTCTGCCCGACAGATAGAGTACTATCTGGTCTGGACGAAGGGCCGCATGCTCTCCGAGATCGCGCACCAGTTCGTCGACTATGTCCACGACACCATCGAGGACGAGCGCATCCACCCCCACAGCTACCCCATCGAGATAAACGAATACATCCCGCCGGAGAATACGAAGTTTCTATAAGCCGCACCGATATGGTCACCGCAGTCATTCAGAATGTCGGCAAATGTCCTGTACCGGGTTTCCAAAGGGCGGTTTTAGAAAGCTTGCGCTATCTTGTTGGACGAATGGGCGCACCGATAGTTCGCTTTTGTTACGATTCGGGCTACCGCAATTACGACCAGCGAAAGTGTTCGTTCGCTATTGAAAAGAACTTTTCTTTCGGCGAAACAAAGAAAAGTTAATATATGGCAAAAGAGAATGCCAAGGCGCTCAACTTCACTATGAAATAACTTCACTTGCCCGTAAGGGCAAACTTAACTTGCGGCAGCAAACTTAACTGAAATAGAGCAAAATGCACTGCATTTTGCTCTATTTCTTCTCTTTTACCCACTTTATTATATAGTCTGCAAACTTTCGGGTGGCGGGGCTTTGGCTGCTCGTTTCGCCGATGGCAAGGCCGATGGTGCGCTTCGACGGCGGGACGAGCTCCTTGACGGCGACATTGTCATGCCGCCCGCGCAGCAAAAGCTCCGGCATTATCGAGATGCCCAGTCCCTGCTCGACCATGGCGATTATCGCATAGTCGTCCTTCGTCGAAAACTTTATATTCGGCTTTATACCCGCCGCGCTCAGCGCCTTGTTCGCGTCGTGGTTCGAGGTCTCCAGCAGCGTTATGAACGCCTCGGTCTCGCACTCGACGAGCGGAAACTTCGGGTACGACGCAAACTTGTGGTCAGGCGGCAGGATCGCAAGCAGCCTGTCCTCCATGAGCGCGATGCACTCGCAGTTGAGGTTTGCCGGCAGGTTCACGAAGGCGAGGTCGACGCTGCCCTCCATGATCCACTTTTCGACATCGTGGTAGTCGCCGTTTAGAAGCTTTATATCCACATTCGGATAGTCGCGCTGAAACTCCTTTATAACGCCCGGCAGCCAGTGGACGGCGACGGAGGTGAACGCGCCGATGCGCACCGTGCCGAAGTCGAGCCCGCGGATGGCGGACACGGTCTGGTTAAGCTGCTCGTAGTAGTTGAGCATGCCGCGCACAGACGGCATTATCCGCTGCCCGTCGTCTGTAAGCCGCACGCCCGCCCTCGAGCGGGTGAGGATGGCAAAGCCGAACTGCTCCTCAAGCGAATTTATCGTGTGGCTGACCGCCGACTGCGTGCAGCCGAGCGCTTCGGCCGCCTTTGTGAGGCTGCCGAGCTCGCACACCTTGGCCAGCGTTTCGAATTTTGATATGCTCATGGGCGCTCCTTTTTACATTACATGAATTTTATTCATGTTTACATGAACAATATTAAGTACGATAATAATATACCGCAAAAAATCAAAAAATCAAGGAAAAATCGAAAAATTCACCCTTGCAGGGACAAATTTGCGTCTGTATAATGCAAATATATTTTTCGAGAGAGGTCCATAGCATGAACGCAGAAATTATTGTATTCCTCGGATACTTCGTTATCCTGTTTTTCGTCGGTCTGATATTCTTCTTTAACGGCAGCAATAAAAATCAGAGCGACTACTTCCTCGGCGGCCGCTCCATGGGACCGTGGGTCACCGCGATGAGCGCGCAGGCATCGGATATGTCGGCCTGGCTGCTCATGGGTCTGCCCGGCTCGATACTCGCCTTCGGCTTCGGCCAGATCTGGATAGGCATCGGCCTTGCGCTCGGCACGGCGGCCAACTGGATCTTCTGCGCAAAGAGACTGCGCAAGCTGTCCGTTGCCGCAAACGACGCCATCACCGTTCCCCAGTACCTGACCAATCGCTTCGCTTCGCAGAAAAAGACCCTGCAGGTCATCTGCGCCGTTATATTCCTCGTAGCCTTCACTGTGTATGTCGCCTCGGCACTGGTCGCGGGCACCTCCGTGTTCGTCAGCCTGTTCCCTAACATCTCGCAGAGCACCGCAATGCTCATCTACACGCTCATCATCATCGGCTACACCTTCCTCGGCGGCTTCAAGGCCGTCTGCTGGACTGACTTCTTCCAGGGCATTTTGATGCTCGTCGCTCTGCTGGCTGTCCCCATCATCGTAAGAGCCACGCAGACCCTCGATGTCAGCGCGCTCCAGACCATCTACCAGTACACCGACGCATCGGGCGCTGTCGTGACCTGTGACTTCGGTGCGGGTCTGTTCTCGGCATCGTGGAAGGACATCGTCTCCGGCCTCGGCTGGGGTCTCGGCTACTTCGGCATGCCCCACATCATCGTGCGCTTCATGTCCATCGAGAAGCCCTCGATGATAAAGAAAAGCTCCATCGTCGCCATCATCTGGGTCGTGCTGTCGATCGGCGCTGCCTGCCTCATGGCCTACTACGCAAGAATGATCATCGCAGAGGAGCTGCTTACCGTCGGCGCACAGAAGACCGTGTTCATCGTGCTTGCACGCCGTCTCTTCCCCGCAGGCATCGCAGGTCTGCTGCTTGCCGCCATCATGGCAGCGTCTATATCCACGGCTGACTCGCAGCTGCTCGTTGCGTCCAGCTCCTTTACCTCCGATCTGTATCAGCCCCTCATCCGCAAGAACGCAAGCGACAAGGAAGTCCTTTGGGTCGGCAGAATTGCCGTCATCGTCATCTCCGTCATCGCATACTTCATCGCATCCTCCAAGGGTGCGGGCGCACAGGCACTCATGAACATGGTCGAGAACGCATGGGGCATCTTCGGCTCGGCCTTCGGCCCCGTCATCCTGCTGTCGCTGTTCTGGAGAAGATTTAACTACACGGGCGCATGTGTCGGCGTTGTCGTCGGCGCAGTCGTCGATATCGTGTGGCTGCTGTGCCTGTCGACGACCGGCATCTATGAGATAGTCCCGGGCTTCATCTGCGGCGGCATCGCAGCGATCGTTGCGACCCTCGCGACCAAGGCCCCCTCGAAGGAAGTCACCGACATTTTCGACATGGCCTCCGCCCCCGACTTCGGAGAATAAATAATTGCAAAGCAAAAGACCGGTTCAAATGCCGGTCTTTTTTGCTTCGCAGTGAAGTTTGCTGTCGCAAGTTAAGTTGGCAGCTACGCTGCCAGTGAAGTCAGCGGCGTTGCCGCTAGTGAAGTTTCAATTCGCATTGAAGGTATATCTAGTCGTTACTGCGGCATCCCGACCGGTGAGTGCACGCTAGAGTTAAGGCTGTACATCAGCCTATCGGTGCACTGCAAGCTGTGTGCACCGATATGGTCACCGCAGCTACTCAGAATGTCGGCAATTGTCCTGGACCGGGTTTCCAAAGGGCGGCTTTTCAATACGCATCAGCACTTCTGCTTGTCGTTTTTTACCGCAGCCCGACCGGTGAGTGTGTGCTAAAGTTCAGTCTGCACATCAACCTATCGGCGCACTGCAAGCTGTTTGCACCACTCTAAACTCTTGCACCCTTAAGCAGCTTGCACCGATATGGTCACCGCAGCTACTCAGAATGTCGGCAATTGTTCTGGACCTGGTTTCCAAAGGGCGGTTAAGCGCCTTTGGTTGCGTTTCTTTTGTAACTTTTCTTTGGCAAAACAAAGAAAAGTTTATAATTCGTTCCAGCGCATACGCTTGCCGCTTTTGCCGTAGCCCGACCGGTGAGTACATTCTAGAGTTTAGCTCGTACATCAACCTGTCAGTACTCGTTGAAGGCATTTATGCGGCTTATCTCGAAGCGGGCGGCTTCGAAGGCTTCTATCTGCGCGGAGTTAATATCCTCAAACGCCGCGGCCTTTGCCGTCTGCCCGGGCTCAAGATCCTCGACAAGCACATATTCCGTGCCGATGCGCGTACCCTCGGCATCGTATGCGTTGACCGTTATGCCGTAGGAATACCTCTCGTCGCCGGTGTTCGTGACGGTCAGGTCGAGCATGGTCGTCTCGACATCCGCGCGCTTGACGCGGGCAAACTCGCCCACGCTGATCTCGCACTTATCCGAGCCGTCGTTGTCAAACTCCTCGATCATCTCGTCTATCACCGACCCGATGATGGGGATATCCGATGCCTCGCCGGTCGCGACGGCGTTAAACACGGAAAACGAAAAGAAGAAGGTCGCAACGGCGATAAGTATCGAGATGACGATCCTCGTTATAACGCCGACCAGTGCGCCCTTGCCGACCGACTTTGCTCTTTTCGGGCGCTTGTCGTCGTAGACAAAGTACAGTATCAGGCCAATCAGCGGAAACAGAAAGCCCAGCAGCGCAAAGCCGAAGCTGGAGCTGTCGTTTGCGTTAGGCTCGCTGCCGTTAAGATACTTGCCGCAGCTCAGGCAATAGACAGTGCCCTCGGGAACGGGCTTGCCGCAATATTTGCAATACATGGTCTTGACCTCCTTGCTATTATATATACATTTTAAAATACATGTCGAAGGTTGTCAACAAAAGCGCCATACTATAACAAAATCCTCCCTTTCGATTTAGCATTTGCCGACGGATGGGTAGTTAATAGATGATAGCTATCAAATTACTTTAGCAAGGAAGAGGGTGCTGCGGTGGATGACGAGAGGATAATTGCGCTGTTTTTTGAGCGAAGCGAGCTGGCGATACAGGCGCTGGACGACAAGTACGGCGTGCTGTGCCGCAAGGTCGCATACGGCATCGTGGGAAGCGCGCAGGATGCCGAGGAGTGCGTCAGCGACGCGTATCTCGGCGCATGGAACGCCATCCCGCCGACGCGGCCCGACCCGCTGCGGGCATACATTATTAAAATAGTCCGCAATCTCTCGGTCAAGGCGTATCGCAGGCAGCGTGCCGCCAAGCGCAGCGGCTACACGATCGCGCTCGAGGAGCTTGACGAGTGCATCGCCGACACAAGGCGCGTCGAGGATACATCGAGGCGGCCGAGCTTGCCCGCATCATCGAGCAGTTTCTCGACACGCTTAGCACAAAGGAGCGGGTCATTTTCATGCGCCGCTACGCATTCGCCGACAGCTACGCCGACATTGCCGAGCGGGTCGGTGTGTCCGAAAAGAATGTGTCCGTGCGGCTGAGCATTATCCGCCGGAAATTCAGGCAGCACCTTATCGAATTGGAGGTTTTACAATGAATTCTGAAAAGCTATCCGACGCAATAGGTGAAGTCGGCAGCAAATACTACGAGGAGGCGGCGACCTACCGCCGCAAAAAGCACGGCTGGGTCAAATGGGCAGGGCTCGCCGCATGCCTGGCGCTTGCGGTCGCAGCCGTTCTGCCGAGCGCCGCAAAGCAGCCCGCGGCGGAGCCCTTAACGCCGAGTGTCGTGATGTCCGGCGTGCACATCAACGAGATGCTGCCGATGACAAGCGACGGCTCGAAGGTCGGGTACGACCCGAGCCTCTACGACAATGTCACTTGGGACAGCGCCGCCATCGCCGAGTATTACGGCAGCGATCTGACCCCCGCCTACATCCCCGACGGGCTCGTCCCCGCCGAGAGCAACTGCACGGCGTCGGTGTACATCGCAAAGAACGGCAAACCGGTCGAGGACATGGTGTCGCTCGGCTTTTACCACGACTACTACGCCGACGGAAGCCCGAAGCTCACCGACGGCATCGCCGCGGTCAAGGGCTTTTCGCTCGAAGCATCGAGGCTCGGCAAATTTGACGACTGCTGCGTTGCGGTGCCTGACGGTGAGGCGGCGGAGACCACAGATATCGGCGGCGTTGCCGTCACCTTCGGCCACTGCGAGCTCGACTACGGCCCGTATGACCCCGACACGCACGAGCCCGCCGGGCAGTACGACCGCTACACCGCCGAGTTCACACACTCCGGCGTAAACTATCGCATAACCACCGACCAGCTTCCGCAGGTCGAGATCGTAAAGATCGTTTCTTCGATAATTTTCGGAGAAGTTGCAGAAATAAAATAAGCAAACGGGCAGTCTTTTGACTGCCCGTTAAGTTTAACCAAAGAAGTGCCGATGGATAAGCTCCAGCGCCGGCAGGACATTTTCCGGTGCGACGGTCACGGCGCACACGCCGTCGTGAAGCTCGCCCGAGAACACAACTATGCCGCTGTCGGCGAGCACTGCCACAGTCTCGGCAAGCGTCTGCGCATCGACCCCCGCACCGACGACGCTAATTTTATTTGCCGCCTTGTCACGGGTCACGCCGCACACGGGCGGCCGTTCGGCAAAGCGCGACACGACGGTGCCCGCCCTGCGCTCGAAGCTTGAAAGTAGCGTGAGCTCGACATTTCCCGCGATCGCCGCCTCGACCGAGCGCGAGTGCAGCACCTGCGAGCCGCCGAGGGCGAGCCGCAGCATGTCGGCGTAGTCGATGCGGTCTAATTTCTTTGCGCCCGTAACCAAACGGGGGTCTGCGGTGTAAACGCCGTCGACATCTGAGTATATCTCGCAGCGAGAAGCGTTCAGCGCGGCGGCCAGCGCCACCGCCGTCGTGTCCGAGCCGCCGCGGCCAAGCGTGGTGACATCGTCGTTTGCGTTGATGCCCTGAAAGCCCGCGACAAGGACTATCCTGCCCGCACTGAGCTCACGGCGCAGCCTGTCGGTGCTTATGTTTAAAATTCTTGCAGAGCCGTGGACACAGTCGGTGAAAATTCCGGCCTGCCTGCCCGAGAGCGACACGCAGTCAAGCCCCATCGAGTGCAGCTGCATCGCCATGAGGGCGACCGAGCTTAATTCCCCCGTCGACAGCAGCACATCCAGCTCCCGCCGCTGCGGCTTTTTCGTTATCTCGCCTGCGTTATCCAAAAGCGTGTCGGTCGTATCCCCTCCGGCGGACAGTACGACCACCGGGCTGTCGCCGACCGCGTGCGCATCGGCGATGATGCCGGCAACGCGCCCTATACGTTCGGCGTCGGCGACCGAGCTCCCGCCGAATTTTTGTACTATCAGCATGGTGATCCCCCAAATGAAAGGAGTAGGGAAGGGCGGATACAGATAAGGGAAAATCGGTTTTGACCGACCCTTTTCCGCTCATACTGCGCAAAAATCTCCAGTAACACTCAAAGTATCACGGGAGATCTTTTTGTCTGAGAGAAAAGTGCCTTGGTCAAAACTGCTACGCACCCTGTAAAATTGGATTTTTTCCCGAGGCAAGGCAAAGTTCGACGGGCATAATGGATATATATGACCTAGAGCTTTAACGCAGCATCGGGGAAAAAGACTTTTTACAGGGCGATTTGTCCTTATCTGTATCCGCCCAAAGACCCTACTCCATAGTATTCAATTGTGCATCAGCCTGCCATTATTTCGACCGAAACAACGCCCGACACGGAGTTTAGGCGGCTTATGAGCTCGTCGGTCTCGACGACGACGGACTCGGCCACGAACGATACCGTCACCAGCGCCACGCCGTTTGCGGGGATGCTCTGGTTTATCGTGAGAATATTTGCGCCCGTTTCGGTAAAAATAGACAGGACGGCGGCGAGCTTGCCGGGTTTGTCGTGCAGCTTGATGTGCAGAGTCGTGATGCTGTCCCGCTTCATGTCGCGGAACGGGGCGATAGCGTCCTTGTACTTGTAAAATGCGCTGCGGCTGAGGTCAACGGTCTCGACCGCCTCGGCGACCGTGCGGGCGGCGCCCGTCTCCAGCAGCGCCTTGGCCTCCGTGACCTTGACGAAAACCTCGGGAAGCGCATCGGCCTTGATGAGATAATATTTCGGCTTTCCGGCTTGCATAGCGGCACCTCCGGTTATTTTTTCGTTGACTTAGAGCCAAACCGCTATCGGTTTTGACCGGCCAAAATGCGTCCATGACGCCCGAAAGACCTTGGAAATACACAAAGTATTCCCTTCGCCCTTTCAGCCGACCTGACCACATTTTATCTCGCTCAAAACTGCAAAGCATCTGTCAGTGGTGTCGTTCGAGGAATTTTCGGCTTTGCCGCCTGCCGAGGTAAGGCGGGGGAAAAGCGCTGCAAGGGCACGCTGACAGACGATAGAGTTCGTCTCCCGTCAACTCGATGTTATCTATTCGATCTAGTCTTAGACTAACACATTAAGGCGGCTTTTACAAGTGCCGCAGGAAAAAGGGTGGTTTTTAAAATGCTTTGGGGCATCATTTTCAGCGTGATCGCAGGCATGGCAATGAGCGTGCAGGGCGTGATGAACACGCGGCTCGGCGAGGGCATCGGCAACATGGAGGCCAACACCTTCGTGCAGGGCAGCGCCTTTGCGCTGGCGCTCGTCGTTCTGCTTTTTTACCGGCAGGGCAGCTTCGCGGCGCTCGGTCAGGTCAACAAGCTCTACTGGCTCGGCGGCGTTCTGGGGCTTGTGATAACGCTCACGGTCATGCTCGGCATAAAGAGTCTCGGCACGACGCTTGCCATATCCATTATACTCATTTCGCAGCTTTTCATAGCCGCGCTCATCGATGCATTCGGGCTTCTCGGCAGCGAAAAGCTCGCCTTCGGCTGGAATAAATATGTCGGCCTCGCCCTCATGACCGGCGGAATGCTGCTGTTCAAAACGGGTTGACCGTTTTGAAGTTAAGTTTTTTGCCTGCGGCAAAAAGTGAAGTTTCAATTCGCATTGAAGATATGCTTAGTCGTTGCTGCGTCAGCCCGACCGGCTACTGCACGCTAGAGTTATGCCC
>CAVGBM010000005.1:0-3677 GCA_963627445.1 Oscillospiraceae bacterium
AGTAAAAAACTAAACCTTGGAGAATACCTATGACAGACATATCCGTCAACGGACTGGTAAAGTCCTTTGAATTGGGTAAAAACATACTCGACGGGCTCAGCTTCGACATTACCGAGGGTGAGCGCGTCGGCATACTCGGGCACAACGGTTGCGGCAAGACGACTCTGTTTCGTATTCTCGTCGGCGAGATAGACTACGACGAGGGCAATGTGTCTATAGCAAACGGCAAGCGCATCGGGCTAATTTCGCAGATACCCGTCTATCCGCCCGACTGGACGACGGAGGATGTGCTCAAGGACGCTCACCGTGCGCTGTATCGGATATCCGACAGGCTCGAGGAGCTGGCAAAGACGATGGAGGCCGATTCGTCAGAGCATATTTTGCGCGAATACGACCGCCTGTCCGAGGATTACCGCAGGCTCGGCGGCTACGAGATGGAGACCAACCGCAACCGCGTTGCAAACGGCCTCGATATCCCGCAGCACATGCGTGAACAGCTTTTTGACTCCCTGTCCGGCGGCGAGCGCACGAGGGTGAACCTGGCTCGTCTCATCCTTGAGAACACCGACATTCTGCTGCTCGACGAGCCGACAAACCACCTTGACCTACGCGCAACGGAATGGCTCGAGGAGTACCTGCTGCACTTCAAGGGCACGGTGCTCGCCATCAGCCACGACCGCTTTTTCCTCGACCGCATAGCCCAGCGCTGCATTGAAATTAACGACGGCAAGGCCGAATTTTACAGCGGCGGCTACAGCTTTTACGCCGTTGAGCGGCAAAAGCGCTTTGAGGAGAAGCTGCGCAAATATGAAAAGGATCAGGCCAAGATCGAGCAGCTGACACGGGCTGCCGAGCAGATGCATCTTTGGGCGTTCATGGGCAACGACAAGCTGCACAAGCGTGCGTTTTCAATGGAAAAGCGCATCGCAAAGCTTGAGCAGACCGAGCGTCCCACGCAGGTCAAAAAGCTCACCGCCAAGTTCTCCGCCGAAAGCTTCAACGGTGACGAGGTGCTTGTGTGTGAAGGTCTTTCAAAAAGCTTCGGCGAAAAGAAGCTGTTTTCCGGCCTCAGCTTAAAGGTCACAGGCCGTGAGCGCATTGCGCTTATAGGCGACAACGGCACGGGAAAATCAACGCTGGTGAAGCTCATCATGCAAAAGGAGCTGCCCGACAGCGGGTATCTCTACCTCGGCCCATCGGTGAGACCTGCGTATCTGCCGCAGATGATTTCCTTTGACCACCCCGAGCGCAGCCTGGTAGACACCATGCTCTACGACTGCCGCTGTCAGCCGCAGGAGGCGCGGGACAGGCTCGGTGCCTTCGGTTTTCGCGGCGAGGATGTATTCACGCCGGTCGGCGCACTGTCCGGCGGCGAGAAAAGCCGTCTCAGGCTTTGCATGCTCATGGGAAGCGACATTAATTTTCTCATCCTTGACGAGCCGACGAACCATCTCGATATCGCCAGCCGTGAATGGATGGAGGACGCAGTCTCGCAGTACCCCGAGGCGTTGCTGTTCGTCTCGCACGACAGATATTTTATTGAGAAGTTTGCGACCCGCATCTGGTATCTTGAAAGCGGGAAGATAACCGATTACCGTGGGTCGTATTCGGAGTTTCGCGAGTATATGGCTCGGCAGCAGGTGTTTAACCAGACTGCCAAGCAGGAGGTCAAGAAGAAAGGACCGCAGCCGAAGAAAAAAAGCGGCAGCAGCGAAAAGCAGCGGCTTAAATTAGAGCGTGAGATAGCAAAGCTCGAGGAGCAGATAGCGGAGCTGGACAGGCTCGCCGAGAGCTACTCGACCGACTATGAAAAACTCATGGAGATAGACAGCGAGAAAAAAAGCCTCAACGATAAGCTGCTTGAGGCATACGAGGCATGGGAGGTGCTGGCCGAATGAAGATAAATAAGAAGCGACTAATCATCGCAGGCATAATATTTTTGGCGGGTCTGCTCCTGCGCTTTGCGTTCTCGGGGCATAATTTCATCGCCTACGGCCTGTTTCTCATAAGCGTGCTCATTGTTGTATTCGGCGTTGTGAGCAAAACGCTCAAGCGGCTGATCGCCCTGCTGCTTGTGATGGGTGTCGTGTATTTTGCGATCATCGAGATACCCATCATCAACGAAGCCTCGGGCGACAGTGATGTCAACGCAGACTACCTCATCGTCCTCGGTGCGGCCGTGCATGGCGACACCCCCTCCCTCTCCCTTGTGGAGCGGCTTACGGCGGCAAAGGATTATCTCGATGCGCACCCGAACACCGTTGCCATCGTCAGCGGCGGTCAGGGCGGCGGCGAGAATATCAGCGAGGCTCAGGCGATGTACGACTGGCTGTGCGCAAACGGCATCGACCCCGAGCGGATAATCAAGGAGGACAAGGCGGTCTCGACCTACGAAAATCTCAAGTTCAGCCGCGAGATAATAAACGGTCTGACCGATAAGTCCGACCCCACGGTAGCCGTCGTGTCAAGCGAATATCACCTGTGCAGGGCAAAGCTCATCGCAAAGTCGCTCGACATGGAGATACACACCGTTGCAGCGCACACGACGATTTTCACCGTCAAGCTCAACTACTTCATCCGTGAAGCCTTCGGCGTTACATATCAATTGACAATTGCATAATTTGCGTGATCTTAAACCGGACTAACAAAGTTAGTCCGGTTTTTGCATTAAAAGGACAGGTCGGACATAGTATGTACAGAACTTGCTTCGGGAGGGATCACATTGAAGAATATATTGAATAAAATCAAAAATCGCAAGGCCGTTATTTCAGCAGTGTCGCTGGTTTTGTTCGTCGGCATCGTGTTTTGGGCGGTCAACAGCCCCGCAGTCGTCGGCGCTTCGGCAAGCGACAGGCAGCTTCCCATCTACTGCGTTCAGCGTGAGGATAAGACCGTCGCCCTGTCGTTCGATGCGGCGTGGGGCAACGAGGACACTCAGAAGCTTATTGATATACTCAATAAGTATAAAATTCATGCGACATTTTTTGTCGTCGGCCAGTGGGTGGATAAATACCCCGAGTCTGTGAAGGCTCTGCACGATGCGGGCAACGAGGTCATGAGTCATTCGGATGACCATGCGCATTTTGCGCAGCTGACTGCCGATCAGATAGCGGCGAACATAAACGCCTCAAATGACAAGATAGAGAACGTCACCGGCGTGCGACCCACCCTTTTCCGCTGCCCCTACGGCGAGTATAACGACACCGTCATCTCGACCGTTAACGGCATGGGCATCAATGCTATCCAGTGGGATGTCGACAGTCTCGACTGGAAGGAGCTCTCGGCAGACGAGATAAAAGATCGTGTACTTAAAAATGTGAAGTCCGGCAGCATCGTTTTGTTCCACAATGCCGCCAAGCACACGCCCGAGGCTCTGCCCGGGATAATCGAAGCGCTTATAGCCGACGGCTACACCATCGTGCCTGTGTCGCAGATACTTTTGACCGGCGACACCACCATCGACAATACCGGCATGCAGTGTCCCGTAAAAAACTAAGCATCGCCCTCGTGTATCTCACGAGGGCGAACTTTTTTGAAATTAGGTCTTGCAATTGTCGAACGAATGTGTTATTATAATCAGGCGTTAAAAATCCGGGTGTAGCGCAGATGGTAGCGCGCTTGAATGGGGTTCAAGAGGCCGCTGGTTCAACTCCAGTCACTCGGACCACAAAAAGTAC
>CAVGBM010000006.1:0-6949 GCA_963627445.1 Oscillospiraceae bacterium
CTGAGCGTGCAGCCTTTTGCTTTATTCAGTGAAGTTTGCTGTCGCAAGTTAAGTTTGCCCTTACGGGCGAGTGAAGTTGAGCGCCTTGGCATTCTCTTTTGCCATATATTAACTTTTCTTTGTTTCGCCAAAGAAAAGTTACAAAAGAAACGCGACCAAAGGCGCTTAACCGCCCTTTGGAAACCAGGTCCAGAAAATTTGCCGACATTCTGAGTGACTGCGGTGACCATATCGGTGCATACAGCTTGCAGTGTCCCGATAGGTTGATGGACGCAGTTAACTCTAGAGCGCTCCCGCCGGTCGGGCTGATGCAATCACGAACAGCGAAAGCGTTCGTTCGCTACTGAAAAACTTTTCTTTTGGCAAAACAAAGAAAAGTTAATATATGGATATCTAAGCGTGCAGCGCTCAACTTCACTATGAAATAACTTCACTGGCAGCGAAGCTGCCAACTTAACTTGCGACAGCAAACTTAGTTGAAGCCCCCGATGAACGAAAGCTCATCGGGGGCTTCTTGGGGTGGAGAAGAGGATGTGTGGGGGATAGGAAATGTTGTTTTGTGAATGAAAGGATGTATTTTAATTATTTGCTCATGCCCTTGCGGGAACTCGTGTCGGCCTGTCGCGGGCGATGAGGAATGCGAACACTGCGATGAAGTTGAGGAACAGTCCGAGGATCGGCCAGAGCGACTTGTTCATGCCCTCGTTGACCGCGTTTTTGTACAGCCAGGCAACGACATTGAACCAGTAGGACAGCACGAGCACGACCCAGACAACGCCGAGTCCGCCGATGATGGCGTAGTTTGTTGCGTCAAGCGGGGTGATCTTGCTCTCGATGACCTTTTCGGCCTGGTGCTTGTCTAGCTCGGCCTGCTGCACCTGCTGACGGGCGGCGGAAGCGTCGCTTATCTGCTGCGACAGGCTGAGGGGGATGGTGATCGCGGTGACGACCGCAAGAACGATGAACAGTACGAGAATAATTTTAAAGGTCTTGGCAAAGTCCTTTTTCATGATGTTAGCCTTCATATTCTTTACCTCCAAATTTACGACGACGAAGCTTAAGCACCTTGTGAGAGATAAAAGTTGGGGGGATAGGTGAGATGTAGATGTAGTGAAGAAGCTCAAGCCCCGTCGATCGTTTGAAAAAGTTTGTCCTCCCTACCGGACAATGCCAGTATAGGAGGACAGATTAAACTTCCAATAAAACGATATTAAACAATTTTTAAACGATATCCGACACCCCAAACGGTCTGGATATACTCGGGATTCGACGGGTCTTTTTCTATCTTTTCGCGCAGGCGGTTCACATGCACGGCGACGGTTATGTTGTCGCCCATGCTCTCAAGCCCCCAGATCATCTCATACAGATCCTCGCGGCTGAACACCTGATTGGGGTGGCGCAGCAGGAACAGCAGCAGCTCAAACTCCTTGTTCTTGAGCGACAGCTCGCGGCCGTCAACAAAGGCCGTGCGCGCGTCGGAGTCCATGACGAACGGGCCTGCGGACACAACGCTCTCGTTTTTCTTTTCGGCGGGCTTCAGGCGCTCGTACTGCGCAAGATTTGCCTTGATGCGCGCGACGAGGACGCTCGGCGAAAACGGCTTTTCGATGTAGTCGTCCGCGCCGAAGCCGAGACCGCGGATTTTGTCGATATCCTGTGTGCGCGCGGTGACCATGAGGATGGGGATGTCGATCTTATCGCGCAGCTTTTTGCAGATGGTAAAGCCGTCAAGCCCGGGCAGCATGAGGTCGAGCAGGATAAGGTCGTGCCCGCCGGCAAGGGCCTTGTTCAGACCGTCCACGCCGTCGTAGGCGCACTCGGTCTCGAAGCCCGATAGCTCGAGATAGTCGCGCTCGATGTCGGATATCGCCTTGTCGTCTTCAATTATAAGTATCTTAGCCATCTAAATTACCTCCCGGGAGATCAATTACTATACACAGGCCGCCGAGCTCGCTTTTCTCGGCGTATGCCCTGCCGCCCATCTGCTCGGCTGCGCGGCGCACTATCGCAAGGCCTAGCCCCGAGCCGGAGCCTGTCTCGGCGCGGGCGGGGTCTGTGCGGTAGAAAAGGTCAAAAAGCCTGGGCAGCGCCTCGGCGGGCACACCCTTGCCGTTGTCGGCAAATTTGATGCGAACTACACCGTCAACGCTCTGCGTGGAGACTGAAACCCGCACGCCCTCGCCGCAGTATTTGATGCTGTTGCCGATGACATTTTCGGCGATGCGGCGCAGCTGCTCGCGGTCGGCGCTGACGGGCATGCTCGCGATGTGCTCGGTGTGTATATCGGCGGCGCCGGGGAAGGTCTCGCCGAGTATAGCCTCGAGCTCGGGCTTAATGTCGAAGCTTTCGCTTTTAGCCGGGTACTCGCTCAGCTCCAGCTTTGAAAACTCAAGCAGGCGGGCTAGCATATGCTCCATCTCGCTTTCCTTGGCGCATATCGTTCTGAAGTACCGCTCCCGCATCTCCGGCGTTTCGGCAACGCCCTCGCGCAGCGCCTCGGTGTAGGCTCTTATCGAGGTGAGGGGGCTTTTAAGGTCATGGCTCATGCCCGCGATAAGCTCCCGGCTGCTCTGCTGGCGGCGCTGCTCGGCTTCCAATGACGCCTTGAGCTTTGCCGCCATGAGGTCGACCGCGTCGCAGGCGGGCTTAAATTCGTCGGCCTCCTTGTAGTTAATGGGGTTATCCAGATCGCCCGAGCGGATGCGGTCAACGCCCTCGACGAGAGCGTCAAGCGGCTCTGCGATGTGGGTAAACAGCTTGCGGGTGAGGATGAGGTTTGTAGCTATAATAGTTATCACCAGCGCCATGCCGACCGCGCCGACATATATCCACACGAACATCTCAAAGCTTTGCAGCTGGCTCTCGAAGCGCTCGAGCACCGTGTGCAGCTCGCCAAGGCTCAGGCCGATCCTCGGCAGGTACTTGACCTCGAGGATGAACAGCGCGATGCCCGCACCCAAAACAAGCAGCAGTGTGGCCGACAGCATGGGAATAAGGAACATGCGCAGGTATGATTTGCGAAGTCTCTTTTTAACGGTCATAGCTTTCACCTCTCATTTAGTTAAGTTAACGGTAGCCGACCGCCTATCGTCTGTCAGTGTGCTCTTTCGGTGCTTTTCGCCTTTTTTCGTCTTGCCGGGCACAAAGCCCGCCCGCACCAAAATAAAGCCGAAAATCCCTCGAAAAACACTACTGACAGATGCTGCGCAGTTTTGCCGGAATAGTTTTCTTCTCAGCAAAGAGCTTCTACGGAACATGGGCGGAGATTTGCCCGTCAAAACCGATAGCCGTTCGGCTTCCGTCAACTTAATTATCCATCAACTTAATTATATCAGAACAAGTCTTTGCTTACTTAAACGAATTTTAAAATATGTCCGAAGAAATTTTAAGCTTTGTTTTATATTTCGTTACACCCTCTTAAAATTCGCCCACTATACTTCAAGCGTAAACAGAAAAACATCTGACGATTTTCAGGAGGAATATAAAATGACTGATTTAAATAGAACTGCTGCTAACTTCGATCTTTTCTCCAAGGTCCTTTTTGTTATCGATTACAACGAAGCCGAGATTCGCCGCAGCGCTGCCGAGGCAGCCGCAGCCGAGGTCGGTTACACCTACGGCGTGCCGGCAAACAATGTGAAGCTTTTCTGCGACTGCACCGGCAACTACGCCGAGGTCATCATCCCGAGCGGCGGCGACACAGCCTGCGGCATGAAAATGTGCTGCATCGTTGACACCGACACGATGGAGGTCTGCGGCGTGTGTTCCGTGGCGTAACTCAATTTAATATTAATGTACAGCCCCGATGTTTAAGAACATCGGGGCTGATTTTTTCCTGACGGAGTTCACAGAATAGTTTCAAACATTTTAAGTTTGGTTTTAAAATGCGTTATTTCTGATTAAAAACCGGCCTTTATACTCATAGCTGTAAACAAGAGATACACAAACAACAAACTTATCTGACATAATCATCATTCAGGAGGAAATTAAAATGAAAAAGACCATTGATCATATCGACCTGTTTTCCAAGTTCGTATTCATCGTTGACCACCGTCAGGCAGATCTCCTCCGCCACGCTGCCGCCGAGGCCGCAGCAGCCGAGGTCGGCTACACCTACGGCGTTTCGGCAAACAATGTGAAGCTTTTCTGCGACCGCACCGGCAACTACGCCGAGGTCGTGCTCCCTGCAAACCATGAGTACACCTGCGGCATGAAGCTGTGCGTCATCGTCGACACCGATACCATGGAGGTTCGCGGTGTCTGCCCCGTCGGCTGATAAGACATAACGAAAGTCCTGCGGCTCACAAGCCGCAGGACTTAACTGTTTTGCTTATTATTTTGTGCTGCTGTCGGTGTTTTCTTCTACGACAACATCGTAGGTGGGCATTATCTGAATAGATATCTTGTCCTTTGAAAGGTCAAGGCTACGGGAAATGTCGTCAGCGCTGAGTATAAAGGTGAAGGTCTGGATGCCGTAGCTTTTAAGCTCAAAGCCCCACATACGGTCGACATCGCTTGCGACGACCTGACCGTTGACTGCAACGCTTATGATGTACGAGCGCAGCTTGATGGTGCTGCCGGTCTGGTTGGTGTACTTCGTGCGGATGACAAGATCGCTGCCCTTGGTGAAGGCCTCCGTCACGGTGATGGGAAGCTTCGACACGGTGCTGATGCTGTCGGTCGTGCTGTAGACCGGCTGCCCATCCTCGGGAGTGAAGTATGCGCCCTTGTAGTAGCAGCTAAGGCCGATGGCATCGCCGTACAGCGTTCTGGACGACAGGGTCTTGGCGTTATACTGCTTTATCTCGTTGGGATTGCTCGTTGCGAGCGTGTTCGGGATGAGCATCGCCTTGTCTTTGGTGAAGTTGAGCGCATTGTAAATGCCGTCGGGCACGAGGGCGAGCCTCGTGAGGCCGCTTTCGTCCATAGAGTAGATGTTGCGGGTCTGCGAGGACAGGCAGTAGACCGTGTCGCCGTATTTATATATGGATCTGAACCTGCTGTTCGTGGCGGCGGGGAACTCGCCGCGCGTGTAGATAACGCCCGGGCACTGCAGACTCATTTCGTACAGCTTCAGGTCATAGTTGCCGTCGGCATCGTAGGCGAGGAAGTAGATGGTGTGTCCGTCGTAGAAGCTGGTGTTTATATCGACAGAGGAGACCTTTGCGATCTTACCGGTCGAGATGGTGTAGGCGAAAAGATTCGTCGCGCCGTTAACGCCGAGCTTGAAGTATATCTTGCCGTTCCAGCCGTAGGGGGTAAAGGACTTTGCCTCGTCGTATGTGTAGTTCTTGTGGATGGCGGTAAACGAGCCGTTTGCTATCTTGCCGAAGTCGTAGAGATATCCGGCGGGCTTGTCGGCATAGGTGGTGAACAAAAGCGCGTAGATGCTGCCGTTATAGAAGCAGTAGCTTTCAACGATGCTGCCGTGATAGACGGTGGTGACCTTCTCGGAGGTCGGATCGTAGCACATCAGCGAGCCGCTGGCCGTGCCGGTGGTCGCGCGGCAGAAGTAGACCTTGCCGTTATAGGTACTAATATTGCTCATATACTCGCCGTCGGCGCAGGTGTAAAGCTCGGTATGCTTGTCGTTCATGTCCGTGCGGTACAGGGAGTATACCTGAGTCTGCGGGTCGGTGTAGGATTTATAAAGGGCGTAGTAGTTGTTGCCGAGCTGAACCGCGATGCTGTCGTTTTCAAGGTTCGCCTGATAATCGGCCATCGAAAGATTGGCCTTCGAGTCGTGGCCGACTCTCACGGCGGGGACGACGAGCCTTGCCGTAACGGTGGCTATCTGCGCGCGGGTGGTGTACTCGCTGCCCTTGAACTCGTTGTTTTCCATGCCGTTCATGATGCCGGCGGCGTACAGCTTCTTGACAGAGCTGAGGTAGTAAGACTTGATGCTCGCCTCGTCTGCTATCTTGAGGTCGCTTATCGCGGCGGTGTCCTCGTCATCGAGCAGGCGGCTGAAAATGTACGCAAGGTCGTAGCGGGTGATGCCCGCCTCGTCGAGCTTGCTCAGCCTCGGGCAGGTGTTCGGCAGAAGGCCGTTCTTGGAGCAATAGCTGTAGTAGGCCGAGTACCAGTAGTCGCCGGACTGGCTCGTGTCGAGCACGCTGCCGTTATATGCCGAGTGGATGCGGGCGGCAATGGTCACGGCGTGCGACCATGTGACGGTCTCCTCCGGACCGAAGGTGCCGTCAGGGTAGCCTATCATGATGCCCCTGTCGTAGCAGATCTTTATGCCGGAGTATGCCCAGTGATTGCTCACAAGATCGCTGTAGGTGTATCTGCCCATGTCGGCGATCTTCTCAAATGCGTTCAGCCCGCGGCCGGGCGCGGCAAAGGCGCTGAGCGAAAACAGGCTCGCAAAAATAAGCACGAACGCTATAAATCTTGTAAACTTCTTCATATAATGACCTCCGGTCGGACTGCGGCTAACGCCGGTTACAATTCGGTATCAGAAATGATTATATCAAGTCGCCGCAGGTTTTGCAATAGAAAAATGTAATAAAGTAGGCAAATAAATTGTCTAAACGCCTCAAGCGGCGCTGTCGAAGCCCGTCGGGCAAAAAATCACAGCGGGGTATTGACTTGGAGCGGCTGTTGTGGTATTATATATAAGCTCTGAGGAGCCAATATCGCGGAGTGGAGCAGTTCGGTAGCTCGTCGGGCTCATAACCCGAAGGTCGTGGGTTCAAATCCCTCCTCCGCAACCAAAAAAACCGCCAAGTCGAAAGACTTGGCGGTTTTTAGTTAAGTAGATCCCTTGCGGGATCAGTTAAGTGCACTTCGTGCGTGAAGTTTGTCTTGCGACAAGTGAAGCGCCTGCGGGCGTGGGTGGATCTACTTTACTTCACTTGATGCGAAGCATCAAACTTCACCGTGAGCGCCAGCGAACGACTTCACTGTTATACATCAACTCATCATCTTTTCTTTTCTGACATTT
>CAVGBM010000007.1:0-8282 GCA_963627445.1 Oscillospiraceae bacterium
GCGTGCCGTTTCTGCGCCGTCTGCGCCCGGGGCTCAACTCGCCCTGCGGCTTTCGCGGAACGCCGTTTATAGTCGGGCTGCTTACGGGCGTCATGCCCTGCGGCATGCTGTCGTCGATGTGGTTTTTCGTCGCCTCGGCGGGCACGGCCGTCAAAGGTGCGGCGCTGATGCTGGTATTCGGCCTCGGCACAAGCGTTTGCGTGCTCTTTTTCGGCCTTCTCGGCGATGCGCTGACCCGAAAATACAATAAATACATCCTTAAAGCGAGCACCGTCCTCATCATCACCATGGGGCTCATGCTCGCCGTCAAGGGCATAAAAATGCTCTGACGATAAAAAAATTGCCCCAAGACAGCGTCTTGGGGCAATTTTTCAGTCTGTCAAAGAACTAAGAAAATTAGGCGTAGCAAGTCAAATTCAATACGCAGCAGGGGGAGTGTGAGGGGGACAAGGTCCCGCCTCAAATTGGATTATAGCCATCAAATACGCCTGAGTTATCAGGCTTTTTGACGAGCGTAGCGAGATTTTTCGTGAAGCAAAGCTTCACAAAAAATGTGGCGTATTTTGAAGCGTGAAAAAAAGTCATAAGACTTTTTTGACACGCTGAAAAATTGCCTCAAGACAGCGTCTTGGGGCAATTTTTACATTATGTCATTTTACGTCACTGAGATTTTTTGCGGGCTTCTTCGAACTTGCGGAGAGCTTCCTCGTACTCGCGGCGGGCGGCCTCAAAGTCCTTCTGGCGGGACTCGGCCTCCATGCGCTGGGTCTCTTCGTTCAGGCGCTTTGTCTGCGCCTGCATGCGCTCGACAAGATCGGCGGGGATGGCGGTGCCTGCTACGGTCGGCTCGTCGGGAGCGGCTGCGGGCTCGGGCTTGATGACCTTCTCCTCCGCAGCGGGTGCCGCGGGTGCGGGAGCTGCATCTGCGCTGCCCCAGCCGTTATCATCATCGTCCTCGTCGGTCTTTTTGACGCGGCGGGGCTTTTCCTTTTTCTCGGCCTTTTCCTTCTTCGCGGGCTTTGCCTTCGCCGGTGCAGAACCTGCGGGCACCGCGACGCCGCGCTTATACGCCTTGGTGCAGGCGATGCAGACGATCATCGACAGCAGCGCTGCGACCAGAATGGCGATCATTGCGGCAAACTGCATCGAGCCGTCGCCGGCACCGTCGCCGAGGGAATACACAAAGTAGCGGTAGTCGTTCACATAGCCGTAGATGTTCAGCGCAGCAGAGCCCAGAGCCGCGGCGCAGGCGAGAACGAGCGCGATAACGAGCGTCTGGAACTTGGGGCGGAAGGCGACGATCACGCCGACCGCGCCTGCGACGACGCAGACATAGCACAGTATCCTGAGCAGCGAATAAAGCTGCTGACGAACGGCGAGCTCGGAACGGACATTCTCGGCGTCCTCCTCGACATACTCGCTTGCGGCGGCGAGCACCTCGTCATAGTTTTCCCTGTCGGTGACCTTTGCGGCGATACCCTCGTTTGCAAGCAGGATCTTGATGCCTGCGTCGACTATCTCCTGGTCGCCCTCAAGCTCCTCGAGGTTTTCAAGCTCGTTTGCCATGGCGGCGCTGTTGTCTGCCATCTTGCGCTTGCCGGCTGCCAACTGCTCGGCTGCGTCAGCAAGCTGAGCCTTGCCGTCGTCGAGCTTTGCCTTACCGGCAGCCAGCTGCGCATCGCCGTCGTCGAGCTGCTTTTTGGCTGCGGCCAACTGCTGCTTGCCGGCAGCCAGCTGCTGCTTACCGGCAGCCAGCTGCTCCTTGCCGTCGGCAAGCTGCTGCTTGCCCTCCTCGAGCTGGAGCTCAGCGTCGGCTATCTGCCTGTCGGCCTCGGCAAGCTGAGCCTTTGCCGCGTCGTATTCATTGAAAAGCTCGGTCACGGTCTTGTTATAGCCCATCGAGCGCAGCAGGATATTGAGTCCCGCCTCGGTGTAATTGCCGCCGGTCGTGCCGTGCAGCCTATCATAATAGGGCTTTGCCTTGTTATAAATCGGCGTGACCTCGTCGAGCTGTGCCTGACCCTCGTCACGCTGCTTTTTGGCCTCGGCAAGCTGAGCCTCGCCGTCGGCGATCTGCTTTTCACCGTCAGCTATCTGCTTTTCGGCAGCGGCGATCTCCTTTTCCTTCTCGGCGATGAGCGCCTCTGCGGCGGCATAGTCGGCCTTGCCCTGGTCGAGCTTCGCCTTGGCCGCGTCATATTCCTTCTGACCCTTGTCCAGCTGCGCCTTACCCTCGTCGTACTGCTTCTGACCGGCGCTTATCTGGCTGCTGCCGTATTTGTCGGTGACGACGGCGGTGGCGTAATCCTTGGCGGTGCTGTCGCTGTCAGAGTCCTTTATCTTGTCGTAATGCTCGGAGATAAGGGCGATCGAGTCGCGGATATCGTCGTTTTGCAGGTTGGACTTGCGCAGGATGCCGGTTATATCCTCGAGACCGGAGGCCGCGGCGAAAAAGCCGTAGACCGAGGCGATCACGAGGCAGATACTGATGACCGTCAGTGCGATTCTCTTCATTGATTTTCTTCCTTTCTCGTCAAAGACAAGCAGGCCCCCCGACCTCACTTATCCGCTGTATGCTTGCGTGCGACGTCCTCGAAGTCGTCCTCGAAGATGGGCGGCACACGGAAATGAATTTTCTTTGCGAATGTTGTTTTCTTTATAAACTTATCGCCCCACAAAAGCAGCTGCGGCAGGACGAACACGACAAGAAGCAGCGAGATGAACGTGCCTCGGCCGAGTGCGATGCCGATGTCCGAGGTGATGGCCTCGGTGGACAAAAATCCGATGAGCAGACCCGCAATGGCGAGGATGCTGCCGGAGGTGATGAGCGTGGGCAGAGCGCCGTTGAGCGCGGCGGTTATGGATACGCGCTTGGAGTTGTTTTGCCGCAGGGTGATGTAGCGGTTTGAAACGACGATGGCGTAGTCTATATTCGCGCCCATCTGTATCGCCGTCACGATGAGGTAACCGACGAAGAATATCGGGTCGCCGTTGACATACGGCCAGGTGAAGTTGAGCCATATACTGCCCTGAATGACCGCGATGAGCAGGACGGGAAGTCCGGCCGAGCGGAAGGTGAACAAAATTACGACGACGACGAACACGACCGACAGGATGCTGACCATGGCGTTATCCCTTGTGTAGGTCTGCTCAAGGTCGCGCGAGCAGGTGGCGTCGCCTGCGACATAAACCGTGCCGTCGTAATACTTTTCGGCGACCTCGTGGATCTGATCGATAAGATCATACGACTCCTGCGACTGCACGTCGGTGTCGCAATACACGAGCATGCGGCTGTAATCGGGACCCTGCAGCTGCTTTTTCGCGTCGGAAAGCTGAGCATAGAGATCCTCTATCATATCCTGCTGGGATGCCGAGACCTCGACATCGCCCTTTTCCACGACCTCGTACAGGAACATGAACAGGTCTATCATCCGCACCTTGTAATTGTGCAGATCCTCGCCGACCTGCTTGTAATCATCGTGCGATGCGCCGTAGTAGGCAAAAAGCGCAGAGCCCGTCATCTCGTCGAGTCCGGCGATGTCGCAGAACTCGTCTATCGTGAGCTTGTCGGTGAGCTTGTAGCCGTCTGTTACCTCGGTTATGGCGATGCCCTGAACGGAGGTCACATGGTCGAGCCTTGACACCTCCTCGAGCATGTCCGCCTCGGCCTGATAGTCGCCTGTGGGGACGATTATCGCCATCATGTTGCTGTAGCCGAAGGTGTCGTTCACCTCGGTGCGGGCAAGCTGCCTGTCGTTGAGGTTGAGCGGCATTGCGTCCGAGTAGTTATACGAAAACGGGCAGTGCATCGCGCAGTAGCCGCACACGATGAGCACAACGGCGAATATCGGCGGGATGATCTTCCGCGTTTTCCACGCGAAGCGGCCTGCAAAGTCGATATGCGGGATAAGGCCGCGGTGGTGGGTCCTGTCGATGGCCTTGTTGAAGGTCAGAAGCAGCCCCGGCATCAGAAGGAACACCGACAGCATCGAAAGCAGGATCGATTTGATGAGCACCCGCCCCAGGTCGCTGCCGAGACCAAACTGCATGAAGGCCATGGCAATAAGTCCGCCGATGGTCGTCAGGCTGCTGGAGGATATCTCGGGAATGCCCTTTGTAAGAGCGTCTATCATTGCCTGTCTCGGCTCGGAGTGCTGCTTTTCCTCGGCAAAGCGGTTGCACAAAATGACTGCGTAGTCAATGGCAAGCGCAAGCTGGAGAATGAGCGTCACCGCGTTTGAGACATAGGATATCTGCTTAAAGAAAAAGTTCGTGCCGAACTGCAGAAGCGCTGCCGCACCGAAGGTCGCGAGCAGCACCGGCACCTCCGCAAAGCTGCGCGAGGTCAGAAGCAGCAAAACAACGACTATGACGACGGTTATAATGCCGACTACCAGCATTTCGCTTACTATCTGCACCGAGGGGTCGTAGCCGACCTGCGTGTCGTAATACACCGTGTAGCCGGACAGGATGCTCTTTATATCCTCAAGGGCGTTCAGGCTGACCTCGTCATTGTCGCCTCCGCCGAAGGTGACCGAGTACATGGCGCAGCCCTTGGTGTAGTGCAGGCTTGAGTCGTCAAAGCTCGCGGACTTTATCCCGTCGACCGCTTCGATATCGTGGTACAAAAGCAGCGCGTCGGAGTAGCTTATGTCCTCGACCATGACTCTTGCGGTGCTGTAGGTCGTGAACTCGTTGTCCATAACATTGAGCGCCTGACGGGTCTCGGAATCTTCCGGCAGGAAGGTGTAAAGGTCGGAATTGACTTTTACAAGCCCCGAGGTGAATATCGAAAGCGCCGCCGCCACGGCAAACAGGATCATTATTAACTTTCGCCTGTCGACGATAAAGGTCGCTAATCTGTGCATACTATTCTACCCTCGGTTGACAAGTGGCTACACGGTTTTGGGCGGCTGCTTTCCGCCCCTGCTTCGCTAAACCCCTGGTCCATATATGTCCATTATGCCCGTCGGGCTTTATCTTTGCCTGAACGAAAATCAGCTCTCCCAAAACTGCTTCGCACCTGACAGTTAACAGTTTTCTTGTGATTTTTGCTCCTCTGCTGTCAGGCGTGCATCCCCTCGTCGACCGAGGGCATTAGATGCTCCCTAACAAGTGCATCAGATGTTTCTTTACATAATATAATAAAATGCCGATATATTCAAGGTACAAGAACGACTTTAATATAAATTTAACAAATTATTTTTTGCATTGCTTGAAGTTTCGATAATATCGTATTATAATAATCAGACTATGCTTAAAGATGGGGGATGCGCCATGGTATCGCTGCTGTCGAAAATTTTCATAAAGAACCGTGACGATGTGACAGATCCCGCCGTCAGAAAAGCCTACGGCAGCCTGTGCAGCGCACTGGGCATCGTTTTGAATGTGCTGCTGTTTGCGGGAAAGTACATTGCGGGCGCGGTCTCGGGCTCCATTGCCATCACCGCCGATGCGTTCAATAACTTATCCGACGCAGGCTCGTCTGCGATATCGCTCGTGGGCTTTCATCTATCGAGCAAAAAGCCCGACCTTGACCACCCGTTCGGCCACGGCAGGCTTGAATATATCTCCGGCCTGTGCGTCGCGGCGCTCATCCTCGTCATGGCGGTCGAGCTTCTCATGAGCTCGGTACAAAAGATAATAACACCCGAGCCTGTCGAAATGGGTCTGCTTCCGGCGGCCATTTTGATAGTTTCCATCGCCGTCAAGGTCTACATGTCGGCATACAACCGCTCGGTCGGCAAAAAAATTTCGTCGTCTGCGATGATGGCCACGGCGACCGACAGCCTGTCAGACTCTGTTGCGACGACGGTCGTTTTACTGAGCATGGGCGTGAGCTACTTCTTCGATGTGAACATTGACGGCTATGCCGGTGTGCTCGTCGCGCTGTTTATCCTCTGGGCGGGCATCGGCGTTGCGCGAGACACGCTCTCGCCGCTGCTCGGTCAGGCGCCCGATCCCGAATTTGTGCAGCGCATCGAGGATATCGTCATGGGCTGCGATGAGATCATCGGCATGCACGATCTTGTCGTACACGACTACGGCCCGGGCAGGCTCATGATAAGCCTGCATGCCGAGGTCGACGGCAGGGGAGATATCTTTGAGCTGCACGACGCGGTCGACACCGTTGAGCGCACGCTCTCCCGCGAGCTCGGCTGCGAGGCCACGATACATATGGATCCCGTCGTGTGCGACAACGAGGCGGTCGATGCCGAGCATAAAAGGCTTTTGGAGGTCGTCGCCGGTATCGACGATGTCATCGGCGTACACGATTTCCGCATGGTCGCAGGGCCGAGCCACACGAACCTCATTTTCGACGTTGTCATCCCCTGCGGCATCGCAAAGACCGCAGACGAGGTGCGCGATGAGATATGCGCCGCCGTTTCCGAGCAGATGCCCGGGCGCTTTGCCGTCGTCACAGTTGATACCTCATTCGTGAGATAAGGAGCAATATGGATAAGACTTTACAGAAAACAAAGCTCTTTCCGAGCTACGCATACATTCCGCTGGTGATAACCGTGCTGCTGCACATGTCAATATATTGGGGCACAAAGGCGATCATCGGAGACGCCGTGCACCACAGCATCCCGGTGTCGTTTGAGGATGCCATACCCTTTGCGCCCGAGTGGGTCACCGTGTACACGGCGACATTCATCTTCTGGGTGCTCGGCCTTGTTATGTGTATGTGTCAGGAGCGGGAGCTGTGCTTCAGAATGTTCACCGGCATTTATATTGCCGAGCTCATCTGCGCGGTGTTCTTCATCGCTTTGCCCACCGTCATCGACCGACCCGATGCAGCGGGCAGCTTGTATTACGACCGCCTCCTTGCGCAGCTTTATGCTGCCGACCAGCCGACGAATCTCTTCCCGTCCATGCACTGCATGTTCGCGTACATGGTGTTTCGCGGCTTCATGATAGCAAAGCTCGATAAGCCCGTCGTCATCGGCTCGGGGCTGTTTGCGGCGCTCGTTTGCGCGTCCACGGTGTTCGTTAAGCAGCACTTTCTGCTCGATACCTTCGCGGGCATCATCCTCGGCGAGGTCGCCGTCACGCTGTCGCTTAAAACCGATGCGTGGAAGCTGATGGACAAAATTCACTACAAACTATTGCAAATTGTCAAATAATATGATAGAATAAACAAAATTGCCGGGAAAATATAGACAAGGTCGACGGGGGGTCGACCAAAAATGGAGGGAAATATGGCACAAACCAAAAAGAGAAGCATTCTGTTTGTTGCGGCACTTGTAGTGTTCGCAGCGCTCATCGTTATTTTGGCGGCATCGCTGTCGGCATGCTCCAATGATGATAACGACACCAAGGAGCCCACGCCGACCGAGACGGCTCAGCCCGAGGCAACGACCGAGCCTGCATCGGCCGATGTGTCGACCGGCAAGACCGGCAATGCAGCCACTACCGGCAGCTCCGGCACCGGCAAGACCGGCAGCACGGCAAAGCAGCCGACCAAGAGCCCGACCAAGAACGGCGGCTCGACCACGAATAACGGCGGCAGCAAGGATAACGGCCGCGACAAGATCGATTACATCATGAATTACGGCGACAATGTCGAAAAGGGTGTCGAGGGCGCAACGGACGATTTCGTCAGCTCGCTCAAGGATATCGGCAAGGCCTATGACAAGGGCGATGTCAAAGGTATCACCAACACCGTCGACAGCTTCACCAAAGGTCTCGGCAACTTCCTCGGCGGAATTAAGGATAGCATAATTCCCTGAAGAAACAGACAGCAAAACACTCTGCATTTTTATGCGGAGTGTTTTTTACTTGACATTTATTAACTTTTCTTTGTTTCGCCGAAAGAAAAGTTACAAAAGAAACGCGACCAAAGGCGTTTAACCACCCTTTGGAATCCCGGTACGGGGAATCGGTGCACCGGTCGATTTCACTGCGGAGGTTTAATCAGCTGCGATTAGTCGTTATTGCGCCTGTTTTGACAGACTGCGTCGGTTAGGTAAGTGCGAGCAGCTTGCATTGCACCGATATGCTTGTGTGCTAACTGCGTTTCGGTGCGCAGCTTGGGTCGAGGTTCACGATTTTTTATTAGAAACAAAGCTATGGTTTAGTTTACAGCTAAAAAGCCGCAATTTTGCGTTTATTGTTCGGCGCTGTAGACTTTACACGGGCTTAAAAAGAAAAGGCGGCGTTCACTCTAAGGTGTACGCACCGATATGGTCACCGCAGCTACTCAGAATGTCGGCAAATGTCCTGAACCTGGTTTCCAAAGGGCGGTTTGTCGATGCCCGCACCGCCTTGATGTGATAATG
>CAVGBM010000008.1:0-2948 GCA_963627445.1 Oscillospiraceae bacterium
ACAGTCTTCTGCTTGCCGTCATCTGTCGCGGACAAAACTCCGGCAGGCTTATTGAGCATAAAATAATGAAATTTTTCATATTTTAAAGCAGTACCGTCTATCGCAACGACGGCGGTCTCGGGGTCGAGCTTTGTCTCGGGAGCAGCCGCAGTTTCGCCGTTTAGCGTCACTCGTCCTGCCTTAATAAGCTGCTTTACCTCCCGACGGGATGCCGCGCCGCAGTCGCAGATGAACTTGTCCAATCTCATCAAAGGCATAAAATCACCTTTGCGATTATAACATAAAGTATAATAAATTTGAACACCAAAAGGCTATAATATGAGTATGTTTACAAAATGTTTAAAGCTAACGAAAAAGAGCGCAGTTATATTTATCATCATCGTTGCGGCGATAATGCTTGCGGCGGTGATGCTCCGCTCCTCCCCCGGGTGCAGCTTCGGGGTGTCGGAGCTTATAAATGTCACGAGTGCCGAGGGGAGGATAAAGTATCTGAACGAGCGCAGGATAAAATATCTGAGCGAGCTCGGCTGGGAGGCCGATGTCTCGACCGAGGATTGCAAGACCGTGCTCATCCCCAAGGAATTTGAGGGCGTTATGCTAAGCTACTCAAAGCTTCAGACCGAGCAGGGCTATGACTTTGCGTCCTTCGGAGGCCTGGAGTGCAAGCAGTACACCTATGTCGTGACAAACTACCCAAACTCCGACGGCACGGTCTATGCAACGCTGTACGTCAAGGGCGGCCATGTGATCGGCGGCGATATCCACTCAGCGAATATCGACGGCTTCATGCATACTTTAAAATAGGTAATAAAAAAGATACACGCCCCACAAGCTTAGCTTGCGGGGCGCGCATCTTATGTGAGGTATTTAAAAGGAGAATCACAAATCGATTTTATGCTTTCAGGCCGAGCATTCTTGCTTCCTCAATAAGGGAGCCTACGAACGCTGCGCCGCTGACGATTGCTGCGACACCGAACACGATGTGTGCGGTAACGGTTGCTGCCGTGCCCATGAAGCAGGCAAATACTGCTGCTGCAAAGAAGCACACGATTGCAAGTTCTACGAAAAAGCTCTTTTTCATTTTATTTTCCTCCATTCAAAAGTCCTATATAACTAACTTCTAATTGGCTTTGTAAGTCAGGCTGTGAAGCCAAACTGCTTTGCGTCTGCGATCAGAGAAACTACGAACACAACGCTGCTGACGAGTGCTGCCAGACCGAATACGAGGTGTGCGACCGGAGTTGCTGCCATGCCCATGAAGCAGGCGAAAACTGCTGCTGCGAAGAAGCACACGATTGCCAGTTCAGAAAGAATGTTTTTCATTTTATTTACCTCCGTCAAGATGTTTCATTTTCTATTATCACTTGTTTGTTTTCCCTTTGTGACTATAATATAGCACCAAGTTTGTTAAATGTCAAACAAGTTATTGTAAAGTTTGTTTTAAGTATTACTTAACGCTAAACTGCATCAAACGATGCAAAAATCACGGCAACTCAACGGTTACCGTGATTTTTTGGCTTATTTAATTGCATACATGAAAAACGCCGCCAAGCTGTCCCAGCTCGTGATTATATACGGCTCATCACTATATTTTCGTTATCGCATCTAATAGACCGGTGCAGCCTTCAACGACATCCTGCCATGTGGCCTCGAAGTCCCGGGTATACCACGGGTCGGCGACGCTGCCGGGTCTTGCGGTGTAGTCCATGAGCAGGCTCAGCTTGCCCTCGGGGTCATCGGGGAACAGTCTGCGCAGGTTATACATGTTCTCCTCGTCCATGCCGATGATGAGGTCAAACTTATCGTAGTCTGCCCTCCTCACCTGCCGCGCGGTCTTGCCATCGCAGGCTATGCCGTGCTCAGAAAGCTTTCGTCTTGCGGGCGGGTACACGGGGTTTCCTATCTCCTCGGTGCTTGTCGCCGCAGACTCTATCAAAAACTCGTCCGAGAGCCCCGCCTTCGCCGTTATATCCTTCATCACAAATTCCGCCATCGGACTTCTGCAAATGTTGCCGTGGCAGACGAAAAGTATTCTTGTCATAGTGTCCTCCTGTTCTCACGCTCAGTTTACCACAATGGCGTGGTATTGGCAAGAAAAGCGCAGAGCCTCGCGAACTTGTCCGCATTTTTTTGTGAAAAACGCCATTTGAAAATTTTTCGCTTCGGTGGTATAATAATTGTATAATTTAATAGGGCATAAAGACACTAAATGTCACTCACTCACTGTCAGACGAGCGAGGGACTATTTTTTTGCCCAAAATCAGGAGGAATTATATGCCTAGCATTAAAAAAGAAGGAATTTTATTAAGTGTAATCATGAGTCTCATCATGATATATGTAATGGCCGCGCTTAACGAATGCGTGAAAAGCGCCGCTTTCAGCGCCGACGCATGGGTCGTTTCGCTCAAGCGTCTGCCCCTGGGATTTGTAGTCGGTATCATATGCGACATGGCCGTGTGCACTCCGCTGTCGAGAAAGCTTGTCACCGCAGTGACAAATGATGGCGACCGCGAATGCTTCAAGGTACTTATACTCAGGTTCAGCATGGTCGTTTTGATGACCGTCGCAATGACCGTGTTTTCCGTTGTGGTAACATGGGAGAATGCGCAAACGGCTGTCAGTGAATTTTTCAAATATCTGCCGTACAACTTTACGATTGCTCTGCCTATTCAGATGCTCATAGTTGCGCCGCTGTCATACAGGCTGGCACACGCCATTGCAAAGTCTCATGCAGTCAAAGCTTTCGCGCATTCTAAGGCTTAAGCAACGCATAAGGGCGATAGTGCAAAAGCGCAGACACGCGCTCACAAGGATTTTGCTCCCTCGTATGAAAAAATCCCCCACTGTGGGGGATTTTTTTGGCGGAGAGTGTGGGATTCGAACCCACGTGGGCGTGAGCCCAAACGGTTTTCAAGACCGCCTCGTTATGACCACTTCGATAACTCTCC
>CAVGBM010000009.1:0-13732 GCA_963627445.1 Oscillospiraceae bacterium
CCCCCTCTCGGGTGGTGTAGCTGACCGCCTCGCCCCTTGCTTAATGCTAATATAGTGCAAACAATGCATATCTGTCAAGTTTTTGAAACAAAATCTATATACTTTCAGTCGGGGAAATGGTATTATCATAGCCGGAGGTGCTGCAGATGATATTTGTTTACCCCGATTTTTATTTTGACTTTTCCTGCACCGCATCACGCTGCCGACATAGCTGCTGCCGTGGCTGGGAGATAGACATAGACGAGGACACGCTGGCACTTTACGACGCACTTACGGACGACATTGGCGACACGGTGCGGCGCAGCATCGAGCGCACGCCGACACCGCATTTTGCGCTCACGGAAAGCGAGGACTGCCCGTTTTTGCAGCCGGACGGCCTGTGCAGGCTCATACTCACGCTCGGCGAGGAAAGCCTTTGCGATATCTGCGCCGAGCACCCGAGGTTTTATAACGAGCACCCCGACCGCATCGAGGCGGGGCTCGGCCTGTGCTGCGAGGAGGCGGTGCGCCTGCTTTTAGAGCGGGACACGCCGCTTGCGCTCATCGTCGAGACCGACGGCGAAGTGCCCGAGCATATACTGCGTGACGACATTTTCGCCATCCTTGCCGAGCAGGGCGTGCCGCTATCCGAGCGCATGGACAGGACGCTCACGCTTGTCGGGGCAAAAATGCCCGACTTCACGCTCTCGCAAATTGCCGAGCTTTATCTCGGCCTTGAGCGGCTCGACGACGAGTGGACGAGCTGCCTCGAGCGCCTTAAGGTCGACTCTCCGCTGCCGCAGCCGGAGGGGATAAAGTACGAGCGCCTGGCGGAATATTTCGTTTACCGCCACTTTGATGCCGAGCGTCCGCAGACCCTTCCCTTTGCTTTTTTGAGCGTGCGGCTGCTGTGCGCGCTCGAAAAACTGTGCCCGCAGGAGCTAAGCGAGCTTGTGCGGCTTTACTCATCGGAGATCGAATATTCGGACGAAAATGTCGAAAAGGTACAGAATGTGCTGCTATAACGGCAAAAAGAACCAACAATTTTCGTCAATTTCTTAACGCTGTCTATTGAAAATTCGGGAGCGGGAGCATATAATTGCTATTATATAAAGTATAGCCGGTGGATCGGCGTAATCAAATTTCAACATACGAGGGGATTATATGGCAAATTACTCGGCGTACATGGACAAGGTCATATTGTTTGACCTTGGGACACAGGAGACCTCGGTCTTGCCGTGGTCGGATGAGGACAGGTGCAGATACATAGGCGGCAGCGCGATGGCGGCAAAGCTTTTGGAGAGCAGCAAAAACGCCGCCGACCTTATCGTCATCACCACCGGCCCTCTCACAGGCACGGGCGCACCGGGCTCAAACTACTTTAACATCTCGGCAGTGTCGCCGCTGACGGGCGAGGTGTCCCATTCAAGCTGCGGCGGCAACTTCGGCCTTTATCTCAAGAAGGCCGGCATCGACGCACTGGTCTTAAAGGGCTCATGCGAAAAGCCCATGTGGCTCAGCATACTCAATGAGCACTTCACACTGCACAAGGCAACCGGCCTTTGGGGAAAGACCGTCTCCACGACCAATGCAGAGCTCCAGGCGGCGATCGATGAGGAGCGCAACTGCCGCGTCAAGTGCGGCATGCTCGCCATCGGCCCTGCGGGCGAAAACGGAGCCGCGATCGCGACGGTCGCAAGCGGCGATAACGATGCCTGCACATGCTCACTGGGCGCAGTGTTCGGCGCAAAGAAGCTCAAGGCGATAGTCGTCACCGGCAACCACGACATCAGCGTTGCCGACGAGGAAAAGGCGCTTGAAAACCACAAGCAGTGGGCGCAGCATCTTAACGCTCACCCCATCACCGGCGAGCTTCTGCCCAAGCGCGGCAGCATCGGCTTTGTCGAGCGTTTGCAGGAGGTGAGTTTACTTCCGACGGAGAACTTCTCCAAGGCAAGCTGCGACTTCGCGCACGAGATAGGCGGCGAGGTGTTCGCCGACAAGTACAATGTCGTCAACCGCGGCTGCACCTACTGCCCGATAAGGTGCGAGCGCACTGCTATGTGTGAGGGCGAGGTCGTAAAAGGTCCGAGCCTTAACGCAGCGGTGCTCCTGGGCAGCAATATCTTAAATTCCGACATGAAGCTCATCGTCCGCTGGACCAAGGAGCTGCACGAGCTCGGCCTTGACCTTACGCATACGGCGAAGGCCATCGCATGGGCGATGCAGGCTCGCGTCGAGGGCGTTTGGAAAACCGAGCTTCAGTTTGGCATAACAACGAACATTTCCGACACCTTTGCAGCCATCGCCCTCAAAACCGGCATCGGAGAGGAGCTGGCCATGGGCTGCGCCGCCCTCGGCAAGAAGTACGGCGGTGAGTTTGCGTACATGTTCACAGACCTTGCAGGCGCAGCAGCAAAGACCTATGTCGGCTTTAACGGCGCGCTGGCTGACTATGCCGAGCGCTACATGGACGCAGCCTTGAACGCAGGCCAGTGCCCCTATGTCGCGCTGGCGCTCATCCCCGCATTTATGGTCGAAAAGCCCCGCGGCCTGAAGGCCGCAGCCGCAAGGAAGCTTGCTCCGCTCGCACCGGTTGCTGCAAAGATAATAAGCGTCCTGCCCGAAACGGTCGGCGACAGGCTGCCCGCGACCTTCCTCACGAGGGAGCTTCGCTACTCTGTCGGCATGAGCCTCACGCTTGACGCTCTCGTTAAGACCGGCACGGCTGACGCAGTCGAGCTTCCCAGGCCCATGCTCAAGGCATACAAGGCGGCAAACGCATTCTCTGTCAAAGACTGCGTTGCAAAGCTCAAGGAGACTGCCGAGAAGCTTGGCAGCATGGATAAAGACGAGCTTTTAGCAAAGCTCGGCATCAAGGAATAAGGGGGGCGAGGTCATGGCATACAGAATTAACGAAAGCGTGTGCAACGGCTGCGACGCATGTGTCACCGCCTGTCCCACGCAGGCGATCTCCGGCGTGCAGCACGAGGTGCACACCATTGATCCGGATAAGTGCGTATCCTGCAATCTGTGCATGAATCTGTGCAAGAACTTTGCGATAAGAAGCGGCATGCAAAACGAGATAATCGAGCATGACGAGTGGCCGATCCCGCATGTCGACCCCGCAGTCTGCAACGGCTGCTCGGCCTGCGTCGAGATATGCCCCATGTATGTGCTGCGCCTTTCCGAGCCCAAATTCAGGGGCGACACCGGCACGATAGCCGAGCTTACGGACGTTGACCTTTGCATCGGCTGCGAAAAGTGCGCCAAGCACTGCCCCGTGGGCGCTATCACTATGGTCAAGCGCCTTGTTGCAAACGAGAAGGAGGAAGAGTAATGCCCGGGATAGATTATGCATTCATCGACTCCGTGCTCGAGCAGCACGGCTATGATAAAACCAGGATAATCGCTATCATGCAGGATATCCAGAAGCAGTACCGCTATCTGCCCAGAGAGGTCATTGTCTACATCGGCGAAAAGCTGCACATGACTCCGGCAAAGCTCTACGGTGTTGCGACATTTTATAAGAACTTCTCGCTCGACCCCAAGGGTAAGTATGTCATCAAGGTCTGCGACGGCACGGCGTGCCATGTCCGCAAGTCGGCGGATATCCAGCAGGCGTTTCTTGACAGCACCGGCATGACGACCGACGACAGTATGTCCTCCGACGGCCTGTTTTCCATCGAGCGTGTCGCCTGCCTGGGCGCATGCGGCCTCGCTCCGGTGTGCATGGTCAACGATATCGTCCATGCGCAGATGACGCCGAAAGAGGCTCGCAGACTTATTGCTGAGTTAAGGGAGGCTGAGAAGGATGAAGCTTGAATCACGCAAACAGCTTGACGATCTGCGCGTAAAGGCCGCCGAGGCGCTTTCGGCGCAGAAGCATAAGATCTTGGTGTGCGCAGGCTCGGGCTGCATAGCCAGCGGCTCGCTTAGCGTTTTTGAAAAGCTCAAGGCCGTCCTTGAGGACAAGGGCCTTGAGACCGAGATATGCCTTGAGGGGCATGTCGACCACGGCGACAGCGTCGGCGTTAAGAAAAGCGGCTGCCAGGGCTTTTGCGAAATTGGCCCGCTTGTGAAGATCGAGCCCGAGGGCTATCTCTACTGCAAGGTAAAGCCCGACGACTGCGAGGATATCGTGAACGAGACTATCGCAAACGGCAAGGTCGTTGAGAGACTTCTGTACACCTGCGACGATGTTACATACACAAAGCAGGAGGATATCCCGTTTTATAAAAATCAGATGCATGTCGCACTCGAGCACTGCGGCGAGATAAACGCCGAGAGCATCGACGAGTACATTGCCGTCGGCGGCTACACGGCGCTGGAAAAGGCGCTGTTTGACATGACCGGCGACGAGATAATAAGCGAGGTCTCCGACTCCGGCCTGCGCGGCCGCGGCGGTGCCGGCTTCCCCACGGGCAAAAAGTGGGCGCAGGTCGCAGCGCATACGGAGACGAGCGAAAAATATGTCGTCTGCAACGGCGACGAGGGCGACCCGGGCGCATTCATGGACTGCTCTATCATGGAGGGCATCCCCCACAAGATGATCGAGGGCATGATAATCGCCGGTATCGCAACGGGCTCGGAAAACGGCTGCATCTATGTCCGTGCCGAGTACCCCCACGCGGTCGAGAGACTTACAAAGGCGATAGCTCAGGCTGAGGAGTACGGCCTTATCGGCGAGAACATCCTCGGCTCGGGCAAGAGCTTTAAGCTCAAGATAAACAAGGGCGCAGGCGCATTCGTCTGCGGCGAGGGCTCGGCCATGACGACCTCTATCGAGGGCAACCGCGGCACTCCCCGCACGAAGCCGCCCAGAAGCGTTGACCACGGCTTGTTCAACGCCCCCACCTGCCTTAACAATGTTGAGACCTTTGCAAATGTGCCAGGCATCATAAACAAGGGCTCAAAGTGGTTCAAGTCCATCGGCACCGAGGGCAGCGCAGGCACAAAGGCGTTCTCGCTGGCAGGCAATATCAAAAACACCGGCCTTATCGAGGTCCCCATGGGCACGACGCTCAGGGAGATAGTTTTCGATATCGGCGGCGGCGTTAAGACCGGCAATTTCAAGTCCGTTCAGGTCGGCGGCCCCTCCGGCGGCTGCCTCACCGAGGAGCATCTTGACCTGCCGATGGACTACGACTCGCTCAAGAAGATAGGAGCCATCATGGGCTCCGGTGGCCTTGTCGTCATGGGCGACGATACCTGCATGGTCGAGATAGCCCGCTTCTTCATGAGCTTCACAAAGAACGAGTCCTGCGGTAAGTGCACCACCTGCCGCATGGGCATCCCCAAGATACAGGCCATCCTTGAGCGCATAACTCAGGGCGAGGGCACGATGGAGGATCTCGATGAGCTCGAAAAGCTTTCAAAGCTCGTCAAGACCTGCTCGCTGTGCGGCCTCGGCAAGACGGCGACAAACCCCGTCATGAGCACCCTGCGCTACTTCAAGGACGAGTACATTGCCCATGTTCAGGACAAAAAGTGTCCGGCTCATGTGTGCAAGCCGCTGTTTGAAATTAGGATAGACCCCGAAAAGTGCATAGGCTGCACCAAGTGCGCCGTCAACTGCGCAACGGGCGCGATCACCGGCAAGCTCATGCGCGCGCACAGCATCGATCTCAGTAAGTGCACACGCTGCCGCACCTGCATTGACGGCTGTCCGACGGAAGCGATCGAGGAGGTATGAGTATGAGTCACATGATCATAGACGGCATCAAGTGCGAATTTGAAAATGCCCGCAATGTTCTCGAGGTCGCTTTGAATAACGGCATCGATATCCCCAACCTGTGCTACTGCGAAAGCCTGACCACCTATGGCGGCTGCCGCCTGTGCGTTATCGAAAACGAGCGCGGCGGCATCGAGGCTGCCTGCACGATGGTGCCCAAGGACGGTGCAGTCGTGCGCACGAACACCGCCCAGCTGCGTGAGTTTCGCCAGGGTATCCTGCAGCTGCTGCTCGAAGGCCACCGCACCGAGTGCGCCACCTGCCCGCAGTCAGGCAAGTGCAAGCTCCAGGACTACGCAAAGCGCTACGGCGTAGCCGATGTCAAGCCCGTCGACTACTGCCGCGAGCCCATTGACGACAGCTCTCCCGCCGTTGTCATCGACCCATCGAAGTGCATCCTCTGCGGCAAGTGCACAAGAACTTGCCTGCAGCTGCAGAATGTAAACGCGATAGATTTTATAAACCGCGGCAACGAAACGGTGCTCTCCTGCGGCGTTGGCTATAAGCTTGCCGACACCAACTGCACCTCCTGCGGCCAGTGCGCGGCAATGTGCCCCACCGGCGCGCTGACGATAAAGAGCGACGCTGCGAGAGTTTGGGATGCGCTGAACGACCCCGCGAAGAAGGTCGCAGTGCAGATAGCGCCCGCCGTGAAGCTCGGTGTTATCGAGGCGTTCGGCCTGCCCGCCACCGCACAGGTGATGGGCAAGATGGTCACGGCGCTCAGGCTCATGGGCGCAGACTATGTCTTTGACGCTTCCATGAGCGCATATCAGACCGTTCTGGAGGAAGCCGACGACTTTAAGACCCGCAAAAAGGGCGGCACGGTGCTTAGCTCTTATTGCCCGGCTTGGGTAAAGCATGTCGAGTGCGACCACCCCGAGCTCAAGGACAGACTGTCCGCCGCCGGCTCGCCCATGCAGATCTGCGGAACGCTCATCCGCCGCAAGTACCCTGACGAGAACCTCGTCTCCGTTGCGGTCATGAGCTGCGCCGCCGCAAAGGCGGAAGCACTCAGGGAGGAAAACATAAAGGACGGCAAGAAGCCCGTTGATATCGTCATCACCACGCAGGAACTCATCGGCATGATCCGTGAGTACGGCATGAGCTTTGCCGCTCTGCCTGACACGCCGACCGATAACTTCTTTGCGCAGGTCACGGGCGATAAGTGCAAGACCCCCGTGGCGCTCCGCATCGACCCGGATAAGTGCATCGGCTGCACCAAGTGCGCCCGCCGCTGCCCCGTCGGCGCGATCACCGGCAAGGCAAAGACGGCGCATGTCATCGACATGGATAAGTGCATCCGCTGCCGCACCTGCATGCTCGGCTGCCCGAAGGACGCTATCGAGAATGTCTCGCTCGACGGCAAGACAAAGGTCGCCGTTGTGAACGGCCTTGCAAATGCCGACAAGCTGATGGAGAAGATCGCTTCCGGCGAGGAAAAGTACGATTTCGTCGAGGTCATGGCATGCCCCAAGGGCTGCCCCGGCGGCGGCGGTCAGCCGGAGGAATGCATCTTCGGCAAGCCCGACCGCAGCACCGGCACGTTTGAGCTCGACTTCACCTTCCCCGAACAGCCCGCCGAGCTCATCGATGTCAAAACCTTCGTCAAAGGCAAAAACAAAGAGCTCTTCAGAGTCAGATAAACGCAAACAAAAAAGCTCCCCCATCGGGGAGCTTTTTTATGCCCAAAAGGCATAATTAATTTAATTTCATGCCTGCAAGGCATATTTATTTCTATATGATGCAAACGCTTGCTTGAAGTCCTCGCTGCTCTTGCGGTAGACGCTCAGGCTTTCGTGGAGGTTGAGGTTTCTGTCCTCGGCATCGAGGACGCAGCCTGCGATGTTCGAGCAGTGGTCGCTCACTCGCTCAAGGTTCGTCAGGAGATCTGACAGAACAAAGCCTGCGTCGATGCTGCAAATTCCGCTTTGCAGACGCTGGATGTGCCGTGTGCGCAGCGTGTCCTTGAGCTCGTCCACGACCTGCTCGAGCGGCTCGACCATTGATGCCGCCTTGAGGTCGTGCTGCGTGAACGCCGTGTCGGACAGTCCCATGATCTCCCGCACGGCATCGAGCATTTGCTTGAGCTCGCTCTTCGCCGTATCGGAGAACACGATGCCCTTTTGCTGCATCTCCTCGGCAGATTCGAGGATATTAACGCTGTGGTCGGCGATACGCTCAAGGTCGCCGATGAGCTTAAGGTACTCGGCGGAGGTGAGGCTATCGGCCTCGCTTATATGGTGCGCGCTGAGCTTTACAAGATATGTGCCGATGATATCCTCGTAGTGGTCGGTCTTGTCCTCGAGCCTGCGGATCTCATCGGCAAGCTCGGGCGTGAGGCCGGTGAGGGAATCGAGGCTTAAAAGAAGCGCTGTCTTTGTCGCGGCGCTCATCTCGTCCATGAGCAGGCGGCAGCGCTCGAGAGCGAGGGTCGGGGTGGCGAGCAGGCGCTCGTCAAGCGTTTCCTCATGCGTCGGCTGCTTGCCGTCGGGGATGAGGAAGCACACGAGCTTTTCGAGAAAACCGCCGAGCGGCAGCATGATAATGGTACACGCGATGTTAAACAGCGAGTGGGCGATCGCGATGCCGAGCATCGTTGCGCTCTCTCCGAACAGCGCCGGAGCGAACACCTGCTTCACGATGCAGAACACCGTCAGCCAAACGATCGTGCCGATGACATTGAAGCTCAGATGCACCATGGCGGTGCGCTTTGCGTTTTTGTTAGCGCCCACGGAGGAGATAAGCGCCGTGACGCAGGTGCCGATATTCTGGCCCATGATGATGGGGATGGCTGCCCCGTAGCTGACCTGACCGGTCGCCGCCAGCGCCTGCAAAATGCCGACGGAGGCCGAGGACGACTGGATGATGCCCGTGAGGAGCGCACCGGCGGCAACGCCCAGAATGGGGTTTGTGAACATTATAAACAGCTGCCTGAACTCGGGCACATCACGCAGTCCGGCGACGGAGCCTGACATGGTGTCCATGCCGTACATGAGCGTTGCAAAGCCGAGGAGGATCGTGCCGCTGTCCTTTTTGCGGTCGTCCTTTGAGAACATGTGCAGGATTATGCCGACGAGTGCGAGTATCGGCGTGAACGACGAGGGCTTGAGAAGCTGGATAAACACATTGTGGCTGTCGATGCCCGCAAGCGAGAGTATCCATGCCGTGACGGTCGTGCCGATGTTTGCACCCATGATGACGTGTATCGACTGGCTCAGGGACATGAGCCCCGAGTTAACAAAGCCGACCGCCATGACCGTTGTCGCGGATGACGACTGGATGATGGCCGTTATGCCAAGACCCGTGAGCAGCCCCGCCCACTTATTGCTCGTGAGCCTGCCCAAAAGAGTGCGCAGGCCGCTGCCGGCTCTGCGCTCAAGCGCCTGACCCATCAGGTTCATGCCGAACAAAAACAGACACAGGCCGCCTATCAAATTTAATACAGAAAAAATGTCCATGCCAATACCCCTTAGTTCTATTCTTGGTTCTTGAGCTAAGGGTATCAGCAATATGTCAAATCCGAGACCGTCAAATTGTAAAATCCGTGTAAAATCTCGATTTTACAAATCAAATCTGTCAGTTTACACTCTGAATTTCGCCCGTTTCGGTGAAAATGACCCACTTTGCGATATTCACGGCGTGGTCGCCGATGCGCTCGAGGTATTTTGCGATCATCAGAAGGTCGATAGCGCACGAGCCCATGCTGCGGTCGGTACGGATAGTCTCGATTAAAAGCTCCTTCATGCCGTCAAAGTGCCGGTCGACAACATCGTCATAATCTATGACCTTGTGCGCCTGCCGGGTGTCGTCGTTTAAAAACGCCTCCACGCTGCCGTTGACCATCTTGATGACCGACAGCGCCATGTCGTGCAGCGCCTGCTTGGGCGCATTGTCCGGCAGAGCGCCTGTCTGCACTATCTCGGCGATATCCGCCGACTGATTTCCGATGCGCTCAAGGTCGGTGACCATTTTAAGCGCCGCGGACACCGTACGCAGGTCGGTCGCAACCGGCTGCTGCAGCAGCAAAAGCTTTAAGCACTGGGACTGCACATCTCTCTCCAGCCTGTCTATCTTCTCGGTTACGCCGTGTACCTCGGCGGCAAGCTCAAGGTCATTTTCCTGCAGCGCCTTTGCGGCCTTGGCGATGGCAGCCTCGCAAAGAGCGCTCATGGTGCTCAGTGAATCGTGCAGCGTTTTCAGCTGCTCGTCGTATATGCTTCGCATTATCCGAACCTCCCCGTGATGTATGCTTCCGTTCTTTTGTCCTTCGGCATGGAGAACACGCCCTGCGTGTCCCCGAACTCCACAAGCTCGCCGAGCAGGAAAAACGCCGTGCTGTCGGAAATTCTGGTGGCCTGCTGCATGTTGTGGGTCACGATGACGATGGTGTAGTCGCGTTTGAGCTCCTGCGCCAGCTCCTCGATCTTGCCGGTGGAGATAGGGTCAAGGGCGCTCGTCGGCTCATCCATGAGCAGAACCTCCGGCGCAACGGCGAGGCTTCGCGCGATGCAAAGCCTCTGCTGCTGGCCGCCGGACATGCCCAGAGCGGACTTTTTAAGTCTGTCCTTGCACTCGTCCCAGATAGCCGCACTTTTGAGCGATGTCTCAACTATTTCGTCGAGCTTTGCCTTCGAGCGCACGCCGTGCAGCCTCGGGCCGTAGGCGATGTTATCGTAGATGCTCATGGGGAAGGGGTTGGGCTTTTGAAACACCATGCCTATCTTCGTGCGCAGCTCGGTCACATCCGTGCCGTCGACGTAGATATCCTCCCCCTTAAAGCTTATGCGGCCTTCGATGCGGCAATTCGGCACAAGGTCGTTCATGCGGTTAAGAGTTTTTAAAAATGTTGATTTTCCGCAGCCGGACGGGCCTATGAGGGCGGTTATCTTCTGCGGCATTATGTCCATGCTTATAGATCGCAGAGCCTGATGCTCTCCGTACCACAGCTCGAGGTTTTCGGCTTTGATGATAGGCTTGACCATTAATGTTTCCTGACCTTTCTGCCGACGAGGGAGGCGGCGAGGTTTATGATAAGGGTGATGCAGATGAGTATGACGGCGATAGCGAAGGCGACATCGAACTTGCCCTCCTCGCTTGCGTAGATATAAAGTGCCACGGTGAGCGAGGCCGCCGAGGACTGAAGCGCCTTGGCAAAGCCGAGAAGTTTAAGGCCGAAGCCTGCGGTGAACAGCAGCGCTGCCGATTCGCCGACCACTCTGCCTACTGCGAGGATGCAGCCTGTCACGATGCCGTCAACGGCGTTTGGCAGCACCACCGTGCGCACCATGTGCCACTTGCCCGAGCCGAGCGCCAGCGCACCCTCGCGGTACGACTGCGGCACGGCAAGAAGGCTTTCCTTGGTGTTGCTGATGACTGTCGGCAGCACCATGATAATAAGCGTGAGCGAGCCTGCGAGGATGCCCTGCTTAAGCCCGAGTATCTGCGTGAAAAACAGCATGCCGACAAGGCCGAAGATGATTGACGGGATGCCCGTGAGCGTCTCGACCGCAAAGCCGACGGCGTTTGAGATGCGCTTATTTGACGCATATTCTGTCAGGTACACCGCAGCGCCCACGCCCAGCGGCACGACGATGATCATGACGAGGATGATAAGGTAAAGGGTGTTTAAAATGTTCGGCAGTATGCCGATGGAGTCTGAAATGTAGCTTGTCTGCGTCGTGAGGAACTTCATGTTTATGCCCGGGATGCCGCGGTACAAGAGGTAGCCGATGAGGCCGAGCAGCAGCAGACAGGTCACGGCGGCGCAAAGCGACATTAAAAATTTAAGAGCATTGTCCTTAGCTTTTCTCATGCCTTAGTCCTCCTTGTTGTGCGATATCATGTGCAGCAGGGTGTTGACCATCATGATGAACAAAAACAGGACCAAGCTGATGGAAAACAGCGCATCCCTGTGCAGCGTGCCGTAGGAGGCATAGGACATTTCCGAAACGATAGCCGTCGTGAGAAAGCGGACGGAGGAAAACAGACCCGGCATATTCGCGACATTGCCCGCGACCATCATAATGGCCATCGCTTCGCCCATCGCTCTGCCCACGCCCTGCACCACGGCTGTTGCGATGCCGCGCTTGGCAGCCGGCAGCGAGACCTTGAAATAAGTCTCGGTCTTGAGCGCGCCGAGCGCAAGCGATGCCTCCTCATACTCGGGCGGGACAGCGTCCAGCGCCGTTTTCGAGATATTAATAATGTAGGGCAGGATCATGACGGCGAGCACCAAAATGGCCGTGAGCAGGCATGCGCCGGAGGATAGGCCAAATACGCTCTGCACCGCCGGTACGACGACTATCATGCCCACAAGGCCGTATATGACCGAGGGGATGCCTGCAAGCAGCTCAACTGCGGTGTTCACGAGTTTTGCGATCCTCGGCGGGGCGACCTTTGAAAGGTACAGCGCTGTGAGTATGCCTATCGGCACGCCGATGACGACCGCTCCGGCGGTGCCGTAAACGCTCGTGAGGATAAACGGCAGGATGCCGAACTCGTTTGCGCCCGCGTTCCAGGTGTCGCCGAACAGGAAGTTAATAAGCCCGACCTCACGGATGGCGGGTATACCGGCGATGATGAGGTAGATGCTGATAAGCAGCACAAACGCCACCGCGATAAGTCCGCATATTAAAAACAGCAGGCGAAAGCCCGTTTCTATCGTCTTTTTTCGTTTCATGGACAGCTCCTAATCGTAATGCCCCGTGTGCAAACACGGGGCATTGTTTTGCTTTGCCGAAGCTTACTTTGCTACGGGGACTGCGCCTGCGCTGCGGATGAGGTCGGCAGCGTCGGTGCTGGTTGCAAAGTCGAAGAATGCCTTTGCTGCGGAGCTAAGCTCGGTGCCGTCCTTGGTCACGAGGACGAAGGGGCGCTGGATGGCGTAGCTGCCGTCGAGAACGGTTGCCTCGGAACAGGCAACGCCGCCTACGGTGACGGACTTGATGCCGTCCTGACCTTCAACTGCCGAGAGGGAGGCGTAGCCGATGGCGTTCTTGTTGCTGCCTACTGCGGAGATGACAGCGCCGGTGGAGGTGAGCTCCTGAGAAAGCTTGCATGCGTCCTTGGTGTCGGTTACAGACTCGAAGCCGTCTCTGGTGCCGGAGTTTGCTTCCCGACCGATGCAGGTGATCTCAAGATCGTCGCCGCCGACATCCTTCCAGTTGGTGATCTTGCCGGTGAATATATCGGCAATCTGCTGGACAGAAAGATCTGCGACCTTGTTGTCGGCATTTACGATGATGGCGATGCCGTCAAGTGCGATGGTCGTGCCGGTAAGGCCGGTCTCGTTATCCTTGAGCGCGCGGGAGGAAAGGCCGATGTCGCACTTGCCGGTGCTGACGGTCTCAATGCCGGTACCGGAGCCGGTGGGGTCGTAGGTGACGGTAACGTCCTTGTTGTCTTCCATAAACTTTTCGCTAAGCGCGCCGATGACCTTCTCCATGGAGGTCGAGCCGTTGGTGGAAACGCTCTGCGGCTCGGTGCTGCTGCCGCAGCCTGCCAGAAGTGCGAGCGACATGATCGCGGCCATGCCGGCGGCTATAATACTTTTTCTTTTCATTTTGTATACTCCTTTGTACAAAATCTTTTTTGGATGTTCTCCTTGGGTACGGCCTTAGATTACCGTTTGTTCGTAAAGGCTAATATCGTGTTTTTGTAAAGAGTTTGTAAGATTGGAGCATAAAAAAGCCGCAGGTCAGCATGACCTGCGGCTAAAAATATATGTTTTACTTTGCGTTTGCAGCCTTAACAATATCGCCCACGCCGTCGAGTATCATCGTCGGGCGGTAGGCAAAGTGCTCAAGCGTCTTGCGGGTGGAAATGCCGGACATGACAAGCACCGTGGACATGCCGCTTTCCATGCCGGAAATGACATCGGTGTCCATGCGGTCGCCTATCATGACCGCCTCGCCCGAGTGGCAGCCGAGGATCTTGAGCCCCGTGCGCATCATGAGGGGGTTCGGCTTGCCGCAGAAATACGCCTCGGTGCCGGTCGCCATCTCGATAGGCGCGATG
>CAVGBM010000009.1:13746-21168 GCA_963627445.1 Oscillospiraceae bacterium
AGGCGCGATGCCGTTCTCAATCGGACCTGAGATATCGGAATTTGCGCCGATGAGCTTTGCGCCCGCCAGAACGAGGTTCGTTGCTTTTGTTAAGGTGTCCAGCGAATACGCCTTGCCCTCGCCGACTATGACATAGTCGGGGTTCACGTCGTTCATGGTGATGCCCGCATCGTACAGGGCATTCAGCAGTCCCGCCTCACCTATGACATATGCCGAGCAGCCCGGGGACTGCTCCTTGATAAACGCAGCCGTTGCCAGTGCGCTCGTGTAAAAGTGCTCCTCGGGGACATCAAGCCCCATGCGTGCAAGCTTTTGATTGAGCTCCTTTGGCGTGCAGCCGCTGTTATTGGTCAAAAACAGATAGCCCTTGTCGTTTGCCTTGAGCCAGTCTATAAACTCCACCACGCCCGGCAGAATGCGGTTGCCGTGGTAGATGACACCGTCCATATCGCAGATAAAACCCTTTTTCCCGTTAAAATCTATCATATTATCACATCCTTTCTCTCTCATGGCTCTATATTAACTCATTTTTGTAAAACCGAACAGTCTAAATGTGTAAAAAGACTGTAAAAATGCTGCATTATTTATCTTGCGATTTTAGCATACTTATTATAAAATCAAGTAAGATAGTAATTTAACGAAACGAGGTATATTGCTATGATAATGGATTGTGCTAAATACGCAGGTCTGTGCGAGTGCGGCCGTGACCACGAGCTTGAAACGAAGATGGTCGTTGTCGAGTACGGCGCTATCAAAAATTTTGAAAAGTACATGGCCGATGTCGGCCTTGCGGGCAAGAAGCGCGCTGTTGTGTACGACTCGGTCATATATAAGCTCACCGAGGGCAAGCATGTCGCCGCCGATCAGGAGATAGTGCTCGAAGCTCAGGGGCTGAGAGCCGAGGATACGCTCATCGAGGACATGATGACAAAGTTAGATTCCCCCGAGGTCATCGTTGCCTACGGCGCGGGCACCATCATGGATTTCGGCCGCTATCCGGCATACAAGCTCGGCATCCCCTTTGTCGCGATACCCACGCTTGCATCGTCCGACGGCTTTACCGCCAACATCTGCTCGGCGATAATAAACGGTCAGAAGAAGTCTACACCCATGTGCGCTCCCACGCTCGTCGTGACCGATCTTGACATCATCAAGGGCGCACCCATGCGCCTTGTGTCCAGCGGCATAAACGACATCCTGTCAAAATACATCTCCGTGTTCGACTGGAAGGTCTCGCACATGGTGGCGGGCGAGTATTTCTGCCCCAAGGTGTGCGAGCTTTCTGAGCACGCGCTTAAGATCATGCGCGAGGCTGCCGATAAGCTCGCAAAAACCGGCGAGGTCGACCACGAGGCCATGACCATGGCGCAGATGGAGTCGGGCCTTACCATGCAGCTATTAAACCACTCCAGAGCGGCCTCCGGCGCTGAGCACCTTGCCGCCCACCTTGTCGAGATGCACCCGCCCCGCTTCGAGGAGGCCGAGGGCATCCACGGCGAGTGCGTCGGCGTGGGTACATTCCTTTGCATCAAGGAGTACCACCGTTTGGCATCCCTTCCCACGCCCAAGGCAAAGAAGTTTGAGCCTTTAAGCGAGGAGTGGATAAGAGAAAGGTTCGGCGACCGCCTCGCCCCGGGCATCATTAAAGAAAACGCAAACGATGTCCTCGGCACTTTCGATCCGCAGAACATCGTCGACCACTGGGACGAGATACGCGACATGATAAACAAGCTGCCCTCCGTTGAGGAGATGGCGGAGCTGTACGAAGCCTGCGGCTGCAAGTACCTGCCCGAGCACATCGGCATCAAGTCCGAGCTTTCCGACGAAATGCTCGCCGTGTCCTCGGCTATCAGAAACCGCAATACACTCATCCGCATGCGCAGAGTTCTCGACTTCGGAGAGTAAGCCAAGCGAAAACAGGGCGAACACAGATAATTATAAACCGGTTTTGACCGGCTCTTTTTCGCCCATACTGCGCAAAAAAATCCGGTAATACACAAAGTATTGCCGGATTTTTTTACTTGTCTGAACGAAAAATAGCTCGCTCAAAACTGCTAACGCACCCTGTAAAAGTGGAGTGCAACGCACTGAAAGGGAAGAGCCTGTTTTACAGGGCGATTTATCCTTATCTGAGTCCGCCCTATTTTCGCACCGCCCCTTGACAATGTGATTTTTTGTGTTATCATACTGTCTTGGCTCGGGGGGCGAGTCGTTCAGGGAAACGACAGCCGGATAAGGCACAGACTGAAATGTCTGCCTTATCCGGCTTTTTTGCTTTGAGTTAACGAAATCCGACTCCCCTATCGGTTTTGAGCGGCCAAAATGCGCCCATGCCGCCCGAAATGCCTTGGAAATACACAAAGTATTCCCTTCAGCCTCTCAGACGACCTGAACGCATTTTATCTCGCTCAAAACTGCAAGGCATCTGTCAGCGGCATTTTTCGGGAGATGCAGTTAAAGCAAAAAGTGAAATGCACAGGGTGTCTGCGCTGACAGCGATAGTGGCTCGGCTCCCGTCAACTCGGGGGGCGACTTCAGTCAGCTCAACAAAAAGGAGAGAGGTACAATGGATCTTTTAAACGGGAATATCAAAAAGCTGTACGGCAAATACTTGTCCGCTGCGTTCGGCAGTGCGCTCATATCGAGCATCTACGGCGTTGTGGATATGGCGATGGTCGGGCAGTATCAGGGACCCGACGGCACGGCGGCGCTGGCGGTCGTTGCGCCCGTGTGGAATGTTATCTACAGCCTGGGCCTACTCATGGGCATCGGCGGCTCGGTCATATTCAGCACCAAGCGCGGCAGCGGCCAAAACGACGGCAGTGCAGAGCAGTTTTTCACCGCCTCCGTCATCGGCTCTGTAATTTTGGCGGCGCTGGCGTGGCTCGGCCTTATCCTGTTCGAGTGCCCGATTCTTATCTTTTTCGGCGCGGACGAAACGCTGCTCGCCCTTGCGCAGAGCTACATGCATCCGGTGAAATTTGCGTTCCCGCTGTTTCTGTTCAACCAAACGCTGGCGGCGTTCCTGCGAAACGACAATGACCCCGGGCTTGCGACCGTGGGCGTGCTCGCAGGCGGCATTTTCAACATTTTCGGCGACTACTTTTTCGTTTTCACCTGCGACATGGGCGTTTTTGGCGCAGGACTTGCGACGGCCATCGGCGCTGCGATATCGTTCATCGTGCTGCTGACCCACTTCATTAGCCGCAAAAACACGCTGCGCCTCGTGAAGCCCGATGGGCTATTTAATAAGCTCGGCAGGATAAGCGTGAACGGCTTTTCGTCGTTTTTCATCGATGTCGCAATGGGCGTGCTGACGGTGCTGTTTAACCGCCAGATCATGCGCTATCTCGGCTCGGACGCGCTGGCCGTCTACGGCCCCATCATCAACGTCAGCACCTTTGTCCAGTGCTGCGCCTACAGCGTCGGTCAGGCCGCCCAGCCCATCATCTCCGTCAACTTCGGCGCGGGCAGAGGCGAGCGCATCAAGCAGACGCTGGGGCATGCACTGCGCACAACGGCGGTGTTCGCCCTGTTCTGGACAGCGCTCAGTATGGCGTGCCCGAACTTGTATATTCGCATTTTTATGTCGCCCACACCGGCCGTCTTGGCGATAGCACCGGCGATGATACGGGCGTATGCGCTGTCGTTTATCCTGCTGCCGTTCAACATTTTCTCGACCTACTACTTCCAGGCCATCATGAAGCCGAGTGCGGCATTCATCGTCTCGGTCGCCCGTGGGCTCGTGATAAGCGGCGCACTTATCATGCTGCTGCCGGCCACCCTGGGCGCGGACACCATATGGTTTGCGATGCCCATAACGGAGCTCATCGTCGCGGTCTATGCCGCCCTTGCGATGAGAAACTACACAAGGCAATTGGCATGAAAAGATTCCCGACGGTTTGCCGTCGGGGATTAATTTTTTACTCCGCGCTCGGGAAGTGTATCGTAAATGTTGTGCCCTTGCCGGGGACGCTGTCAAGCTCAAGGCGGGCACGGTGGATCATGAGCCCGTGCTTGACGATGGAAAGTCCCAAGCCCGTGCCGCCGACTTCTTTTGAGCGGCTTTTGTCAACTCTGTAGAAGCGCTCGAATATGCGGCTCTGGTGCTCCTCGGAGATGCCGATGCCGGTGTCGGCGACACATAGCCTCACACTGCTCGGCTCTTTTGCGACCGACACGCTCACCTTGCCGTCGCGGCGGTTATATTTAATTGCGTTGTCGCAGAGATTATATACGATGCTGTAGAGCACCTGCGGGATGCCGCACACCGAGGCGCTTCCGCCTCTGACCGTGAGCTCAACTGAGTTTTCCGCAGCGGCGCTTTGCAGGCTGTCGGCGGCGTTTTCCGCAATTGACTTGAGGTCACACAGCTCCCACTGCATGCCGTCTGCCCCGCCGTCAAGCTGCGTAAGGTCGATTATATCGCCCACGAGCTGCGTCATGCGCTGAGCCTCAAGGCGTATCTTTCCGGCGAAAGGGCGGATGTCCGATTGCTTAACCATGCCGTTTTCCAAAAGCTCGGCATAGCCGGAGATCGCATGCAGCGGCGTTTTTAATTCGTGCGAGGCGTTGGCGGTAAACTCCTGCCGTATCTGCGAGGTCTTCTCAAGCTCCGCCTGGTTTTTCACTATCTCGTTCTGCTGTGCCCGCATTTTTAAAAGCAGCGGCTCTATCTCGGTGTAGGCTTCCTTGCCGATGTAGTCCGAGGGCTTGTCCGGGTCAAGGGCGTTTATAGGCTCGACTATCTTTTTGGACAGTCGGGACGCCAGCCAAAAGCTCAGCGCCAGTGCGAGCACCGCAACTATGGCGATAGGCTGCGCAAAGCCTAATAGCAGCATAAATACCGTTGAGCGCACGCTCGAAAGGCGTATCACCGTGCCGTCGGGCAGAAGCTCTGCGCAGTAAAGAAGCTCCTCGGACAGCGTCTTGGAGTAGCGGCTGCTCTCGCCGTGGCCGGCCTTGAGCGCCTGCTGCACCTCCTCGCGCTCGAGGTGGTTTTCCATCTCGGAGCTGTCTGCCTGACTGTCGTAAAGCACCGTGCCGTCATGGTCTATCCATGTGATGCGGTAGTTTTTCTGACCAAGCCCGTCGAGGTAATCCGTGCCGTCCATGGCAGCGCCCTTTGCCGCAAGCTCGGTCTCTATGCGAAGCTGCGCCTCCTGCACGTCGGAAAAATAGCTGTAGCTCATGCCCAGGATGAACAGCAGGGAGGCCAAAAACACCGCTAGCGCGACGGCCCATATGGAATTAAAAATTTTCTTACTCATGCTCACACCTCAAGCTTGTAGCCCACGCCGCGCACGGTCTGTATCTGCCGTCCGGCAGCGCCGAGCTTTGTACGCAGCGTGCCGATGTGCACGTCCACCGTGCGGCTCTCGCCGATGAAGTCCGAGCCCCAAACGGAGGATAGCAGGTGCTCTCTTGTAAACACCTGACCCGGGTGCTCCAGAAGAAGCTTTAAAAGGTCATATTCCTTGAGCGTCAGCACGACCTCGCGGCCACCCGATGTTACGCTGTGCCTTGTCGGGTCGAGCGATATCTCGCCCAGCGACAGCACCGCAGGTGCGGCCACCTTGGGGTTTGCCCTGCGCAGCACCGCCTTGATGCGGGAGACCATCTCCATCATGCCGAACGGTTTCGATAAATAGTCGTCAGCGCCGAGGTCAAGACCGACAACACGGTCGTACTCGCTGCCTTTGGCGGTCGCCATGATGACGGGAATGTCGGCTGTCACCGGCGATGAGCGCAGTCTGCGCAGCACGGCGATGCCGTCCTCGCCGGGCAGCATGATGTCAAGCATAATAAGCTCCGGGCGCTCTTTTTTCATCGCGTCCCAAAACGGCTCGCTGCTTGCAAAGCCCTGCGCCTCGAAGTCGGCCATATTCAAGGTGTACAGCATCAGATCGCGGATGCTGCCCTCATCCTCAACGCAGTATATCATGCTTATGCCTCCATTACTTTTCTTTATGGTATGATAATACCCCATTATTGTAAAAATGGACAGACGGTAATTGTAAAATCCGTGTAAAATGCAAAGTTTTTAGCTTAATTTAACCTACAAATCGCAATTTTTACGAAAATGTAGGTTAAGTTCTTCTTGCCAGCACATAGCCGACACCGGCGGGGGAGGACATATTATGCTGCGGGGTGTGGGAGTTGTAGGCGGCGAAGTATTGCCCGGTCATGGAGGTGTGGTCGAGGTGCTTCTCGATCTCAAAGCCGCATGCGGTGAGGAGGGCGGTGAGCTCCGGCAGGGTGTACTGCGCTTTCATCGCTTCGCCTGCACCAGCGGCGAGGGCACGGTTTGTGCGGGTCTGCTTGCTGTCGGTCTCACACGGGTAGTCAAGGCAAATTTCCGAGCCCGCCGCCATGAGAGCGCTCACCGAGCGCAGGAGCGATGCAAACTCGCTTTTCGTGAGGTAGTAGCTTATGCCCAAAAGGCTGGCGAACGACTTTTCGTGGGTGTCAAACCCCTTGGCGAGCAGCGCCTGCGGCCATGCGCTGTCAGCGAGGTCGCAGGGGACGAAAACTGCGCTTGTGTGCAGCTCGGCGGCATTTATGCGCTTTGTTTTGTCGTTGATGAGCTCAGGCAGGTCGAGCTCAAACACCTTGGGGCTATCGTTTCGCAGGGCAAAGGTATCATAGCCCGAGGCGAAAATCACATACTGCCCGCAGCCCGAGCGGCGCAGCTCATCCTCGCAGAATGCACTGCGCCCGAGCACTGACGGCGAAAGCTGCCGGTCGACGATAAGGCGCAGACCATCCTCGGGACTTCCCTCAAAGTCGGGCAGGAAAAAGCCGAGCCCTGCGTCATGCTCTGTGCGATTTTGCCGTAGTCATTCCCGAGCAACGCCTCTGCGGCGGTGTCCTTAAAAATGTGCGTGGTGTTGTTTTTATAATGGTAAGCCCGTGCAAAGCAGCTCACCTTAGCGGTCATGTTATCCATAAATGCACTCCTTTCCTTTAAGCTAACGGAAGCCGAACCCCTATCGGTTTTGACGGGCAGCTTTCCGCCCATGCTTCGCTAAATCCCTAGCCCATATATGTCCATTATGGCCGTCGGGCTTTATCTTTGCCTGAACGAAAATCTGCTCCCTCAAAACTGCAAGGCATCTGTCGGCGGGGGTTCAAAAAATTTTGCATGCCCTTGAAAAATCGAAAAATGTCGAGTGAGTGCGCCGACAGACGATAGGTTTCGGCTCCCGTCAGCTTATTCTTACTACACCCATCACAAATTGAATACAAGACTTGAAATTTCCCTCAAAATGTGGTAATATAAAGCCATCGGAGAAGAAAAATTCTCCGATTTTTTGCGTCCTGCGCAAAAACTGTTGATAAACAAGAAATTATTAGTTATAATGGCCTCACAACTGAATTGATATGGAAGTACGGTTCTAAAAGCTGTAGAAATGAGTTTAG
>CAVGBM010000010.1:0-36274 GCA_963627445.1 Oscillospiraceae bacterium
AAAAGCATAAAACCTCCGACTGAGTCGGAGGTTTTATGCTTTTTCACCATGACTGCCTGCGCAGCGAATCGCGCTTACACTTTGCCTGTCGGTAGAGCTCTTTCAGGGTGGGCTGGTCAAGACTTGTGTGAAACTGACGGTTGACAAATCCGCGAATAAGTCCCCAGTTCCACTTGTGCTCATCCCGTAGGCGAATAAGCGTTTCGCCTAACTCCGGATTATATTCATCCATAAAACCATCTCCAGCTTAGAATTTTTATATACAGAAACAGGCAATGTGAATTTTAGCACCATCAGCAATAAAATTCCACAACAAAGATAACTTTCGGCCTTTTGCACGATAAAATCGCCCAAAATTTGTGCGCAATGTCGAAAAATTGAGATAAAGACACTGTGGTGAACCTCCATTTTTCAAATCTGTTGACGAAATCGGGGAGGATTGTAAAATAGGAGTATAGTTTTATCGCTTTCTATGGTTTGGTACAGGGTGTTTACAAAGGCCGTCAGCGGTGATAACACTTTAAAATTCGACTATTGAGCTGGGAGGGAAAACGCGTGTCAAACAGTAAATGTAGTAAATTCTTAAAAATACTGCTTTTCGTAATTATAGGAATAGCCGTGCTTGTTTGCGCATTTAAAATTGCGGCAGTGCTGCACAACGACCCGCCGGCAAAAACCGAGACTATTACAGATGAGAAGGAGTACCTTAGTGTAAATCGGTATGTAAAGAATACCATGAAAGCTGATTTGGAAGGCAGCCTCCCAAATCAGATCCCGAACGAATCAACGGCTGCAAAATACTACTACAACTATGTGTGCGGGTTGCTCGGCGATCCGTCGTATATAATAAACCTGAAGTGCCAGTTTAATGATGTACAAGATATGTCAAACGAATATCAGCGCCTTGTGCAGCTGAAACCGGAAAGTATCAAGAAAACTTCTAATGAAGAAATTTTCGTTTTTAAGTGCCACCCGGTAGATATAGAGCGTTACTTTGATGACAAAATACTTGACGGCACAATTCTGTGTTTCGAAATTGTTGTGTTTAACGAGGACGAAAAAAGTATCGAGTATCTAACAGCGGAAATTCAGGACAGTTATGGTAAGCCTGATATAGTTACATCAGTCCTGAATAAGGTGCGATAATCAACCCACAAAGCAGATAGGCGTTGCCTATCTGCTTTTTTTATGCTGCAGGCAACGCTTTTACGACGGCAATGGAAACATTATAAATTGTCCCAAAAGCACCCTTCGGGGTGCTTTTCTTTTTGCGGGTGCGTATAAACTTGTACAGACTGGCATATATTAGCACCAAAACAATACGGAGGGCACAATATGAAATGCGATTGGAAAAAGCTTGCGCTGGCTGTGGCGATACCGCTTGCGGTGGGAGGGCTGTCGGCTCTTTTGACGATGGACAACATGATAATGTTCGACGCTGTCAAAAAGCCGCCGCTATCCCCGCCGAAGTGGCTGTTTCCGGCGGCATGGACGGTGCTGTATGTGCTCATGGGCATTGCGTCATACCTTGTGTACACCGCAGATGCGCCCTCGGTCAAGAAGCGCGGGAGCCTCATCGTCTACGCAGTTTCACTCGTGTTCAACTTCCTGTGGAGCATCATTTTTTTCAATCTTGACGACTACCTGCTCGCTTTCGTTTGGCTGTGTGCACTGTGGCTTCTCATCGTTATCGTGACTGCGCAGTTTTTCGGTATACGCAAGACGGCGGGATGGCTCATGCTGCCGTACATCCTTTGGGTGAGCTTTGCCGGATACCTAAATTACGGGATATATATGCTAAATTGAAGTTGTAAAAACGCGCAGAAGATGGTAATATCAAGGCAGAAACATAAAGAAGGTGCGATATGAGCAGATTTGATCGTGAATACCTCGAATTGCTGGCCGAAAAGTACCCCGATGAGGCGTCCGTGTGCTCGGAGATCGTAAAGCTCAGGGCGATAATGGCGCTGCCGATGGGCACCGAGCATTTTATCAGCGACCTGCACGGCGAGTACGGCGCAGTGCGGCACATCCTCAACAACTGCTCCGGCGTTATCCTTGAAAAGGTGCTCAGGCTGTTTGAAGCCGAGATAGGCGAGGAGGCCTGCCGCAGTCTGTGCACGCTGATATACTACCCGCAGGAAAAGCTCAGCGCAATGCGCGAAAAGGGCGAGCTTACAGACACAAAGCTGCGCGACTATCTCAAAATGCTGCGCACGCTCGCCGAGACGCTTTCGAGCAAATACACCCGCAACTATGTGCGCAGACAGATGCCGGAAAAATGGAGCATGGTGCTTGACGAGCTGCTGCACATGCAGCGCGACGAGTATTCAAATCAGGTGCGCTATCACGAGGTGCTGCTGGAGTCTATCGTCTCGACCGGCGCTGCCGACGAGGTGATCGTGGCGCTGTCGGATATCATAAAGCGGCTTGCTGTTGACAAGCTGCACATAGTCGGCGATATCTTCGACCGAGGCCCCGAGCCTGCGCGGCTTTTGGATGCCCTGATGGAGCACCCGAACATCGATATCCAGTGGGGCAACCACGATATCCTCTGGCTCGGGGCGGCGGCGGGCAGCCCCGCCTGCATATTCACCGTCTTGCGCATCGCCGTTACATATGACAACATGGATCTCATCGGCCGCCGCTACGGCATATCGCTGCGCCCGCTCATGGCTTTTGCGCAGAAATACTACGGCGCATCGGACAAGGAGACGCTCAAGCTTGCGCTGCACACCTTGGGCTTTAAGCTCGAGGGCAGGATCATAAAGCGCCACCCGGGCTACGGCATGAACTCGCGGCTCATGCTCGACAGGGTGGATTTCGGCAGCAACACCGTTGTGCTCGATGACGGAGTGTATCCCATGAACACCGACAAGTGGCCGACGATCGACAGGGCAGACCCCTACAGCCTCAACGAAGATGAGCTGGCGCTTATCGACGATTATGTCGCAGTGTTTCGCGAAAGCCGTTCGCTTCGCCGCCACATGGACTTTGTCTACAGGGTCGGCAGTACATATCTTTGCTGCAACGGCAATCTCCTGTACCACGGCTGCATACCCATGACCGCCGACGGCGAGTTTGCCCGGGTGCGGCACGGCGGCAAGTGGTACTCCGGCAAGGAGCTTTTGGACTATGCCGACACGATCGTCAAAAGCGCGTGGGCGCGGCACGACGAGTCGGCGCTCGACATGATGTGGTACCTCTGGTGCGGCAACGACAGCCCATTTTCCGGCAGGGTGTTCCACACCTTTGAGCGCGCGGTCATCGACGATAAAAGCACCTGGACAGAGCCGAAAAACGCCTACTTCAGCTTTTGGGAGGACGAGCGCGCGGTGCGCATGATACTCACCGAGTTTGGCCTTGACCCCGACAAGGGGCATGTCATAAACGGCCACACACCCGTCAAGGCCGGCAAGGGCGAAAGCCCGGTCAAGGCAGGCGGCAAGCTGTTTATCATCGACGGCGGCTTCTGCGAGGCGTATCAGAAAACGACCGGCATAGCGGGCTACACGCTCGTTTATAACTCCCACGGCCTTAAGATCAAGGCGCACAGACCCTTTGAGGGCATCGCCAAGGCCATTGATGAGAATGCCGACATCGAATCCGAGGCCGAGCAGGTCGAGCGCTTTGCCCGACGGCGCTACATTGCCGACTGCGACGACGGTGTGCGCCTGCGCAAGCGCATCGAGGCGCTTGAGGCGCTGCTGGAAGCGTTTCGCTCGGGCGAGCTTCAATAGCTTGCACTTTCCGTATGCATGTGTTAAAATGCGGTGTAACGGAATCAGAAGATTAGATATTTCCAAATAAAACGGAAAGAGGTACATAAAATGAAAACAGGTAAGATACTCATCGTATCGCTGGCGGCAATGTTCTGCGTGTTCCTTTCGGCGTGCAGCTGCACGAATCAGGAGGCCGACGACCCCATAAAGGATCCCATCCCGACGGCGACAGCAACAGTTGAGCCCACCGCTGAGCCCACCGAGACTCCCACCCCCGCACAGCCGAACAACAACTCCGGCACGACCACGAAGCCGAGCACCGATAATTCCGGCAAGAATAACGGCGGCAACACCGGCAGCAATACGAATACCAATACTCCCGCTCCGACGACTCCCGAGGTAGTTGAGCCTGAAAACACGCCTACCCCGCCGAGAAGAACCTCGTCGAGCAACCTCAGAGTTGAATGAAATTTGCCCCACAACCGGCGTTGTGGGGCTTTCTATACATATCAGTATTAAAAGTATGTGAAATTGCACAAGTTTGCGATTGACGAAAAAGGCGATTTTGGTATATAATAAGTCATACGACTTGACAAGTTGTATAAATCTGAACTGATTGTATAGTTAGTGGCCGAGGGACAGCTCATGGGTATAAAGGCGTTGAACAGAAAGCTCTACAAGGAGTACGGCGGCAGGGTGACGGCCTCGCTTGAGGATAACTGCATCGTGCTGCGCGGTTCCTTAGATAAGTGGGAGGATGTCGTGGCGGCAGGCTTGATGTGCGCAAAGCCGCACTCAAAGTGCCATGTTGTGAACGATATCGTTTTTACCGGCGCAGATAGGATACCCATGCGCATGCCCGAGCTAAAGGACACGGCGCTTGACGGCGATAGACCCGATGTGCTGATAATCGGCGGCGGAATTTCCGGCTGCTCGATAGCAAGGGAGCTTACGAGATATAAGCTTGATGTGCTGCTGCTTGAAAAGGAAGCTGACCTTGCCCTCGGTGCCTCCGGCCGCAACGACGGCGAGGTGCACCCGGGCGTTGACCTGTCCCGAGGCTCAATGAAGCATAAATACATCCGCCGCGCAAACAGAATGTATGACAGGGTGTGCTCTGAGCTTGATGTTCCATTCAAGCGCACGGGGCAGTACGCCTGCTTCGGCAAAAAAAGCTGGCTCGTGCCCGTGTGGCTGTACGCCATGTGGCGCAGGTTCTATGACGGCATTGAGGATACCCGCATAATCATGGGCGACAGGCTGCGTGAAAAAGAGCCGGAGATAAACGAGAATATCGCCTTTGCGCTGTCTAACCCCTCGTCCGGCAGCGTCAGCCCGTATAATCTCGTCATCGCCTATGCCGAGAATGCGGTGCACAACGGCGCAAGAGTGTCGCTCAACACCGCCGTCACCGGCATGCAGGTCGAAAACGGCAAGATAGTGTCCATCGAGACCAACAGGGGAACGATATACCCCAAGCTCGTCATAAACTGCGCGGGCATTTTCTCCGACGAGGTCGCCCGCATGGCTGGCGACAGGTTCTTCTCCATTCATCCGAGAAGAGGCACAAACTCCATATTAGATAAGAAAACCGGCAAGCGCTTTAACGCTATCGCCTCCGTTGTGGGTGCCAGCACCCCCGGCAAGACCCACACCAAGGGCGGCGGCATCCTGCACACAGTGCATGATAATCTGCTCGTCGGCCCCGACGCTGTCGAGACCTATGAGCGGGAGAACACCGCGACGAATGCAGACAGCATCGAGCGTGTGTTTGCAAAGCAGAAGATAACCATGCCCGAGCTTTCCGAGCGGGACATAATCACATACTTCACCGGTGTTCGCGCGCCCACCTATGAGGAGGATTTCATCATCGAGTGGGGCAGGAAAACGAAGAATATCTACCATGTCGCCGGTATCCAGTCTCCGGGACTGACCACCGCTCCTGCTGTTGCTGAGGATGTGGCGCTTGAGGCTGCCGCTTGGCTGGAGGCTGAGGAAAACGAAGCCTTTGATCCCATTCGCCATGCCCCGCCGCACCTGGCTGCAATGAGCGATGATGAGCGGGCAGAGCTTATCGCGCAAAACCCCGACTACGGCATCATCGTCTGCCGCTGCGAGGAGGTAAGCCGCGGCGAGATAATAGACGCTCTTAATTCGCCCATCTGCGTGCCGACCATTGACGGCATCAAAAAGCGCCTGCGCCCCGGCATGGGTCGCTGCCAGGGCGGCTTCTGCTCGCCGCTGGTTACGAAGATCATTGCCGAATATTTAGGCGTACCGTTTACCGAGGTCAGAAAGAGCTCCGCAAGCTCCCCGATAGTTTTCGGAAGCAGAAAGGGGGAGACGGCAGATGTTTGATTATGATGTGACCGTTATAGGCGGCGGCCCTGCGGGTCTCGCCGCTGCGATATCCGCTTGCGATAACGGCGCAAAAACGCTTGTCATCGAGCGTGAGGAGCGCCTTGGCGGCATGCTCAAGCAGTGCATACACGACGGCTTCGGCCTCAGCCGCTTCGGCGAAAGGCTCGCCGGCCCCGAGTATGTCGAGCGCTTCATGAAAACGCTCTATGAAAAGGATATCGATGTCTCCCTGCGCACGTTTGTAACGAGGGTGGAAAAGCTCGACGAAGGCTTTTGCGTCGTCGTTGTCAGCAGTGAGGGACTTAAAAAGATACATACAAAAACCTTGGTGCTCGCCACCGGCTGCCGTGAGCGCAGCGCAAAGCAGGTGTTCATCCACGGCACCCGCCCGGCCGGTGTGTTCACCGCCGGAACGGCGCAGCATTTTGCAAACAGGCTCGGCGTTCTGCCCACAAAGCGCTGCGTCATCCTGGGCTCGGGCGATATCGGGCTTATCATGGCCCGCAGGCTCACGCTTGAGGGAGCGGAGGTCCTGGGCGTTTATGAAATTAACCCCACGCCATCGGGCCTTACCCGCAACATCCACCAGTGTTTGCACGATTACGACATTCCGCTGTACTTAAGTCACACCGTCACACGGGTGTTCGGCGCTGACAGACTTGAAGCGGTCGAGATAACCGAGGTCGACGAAAACCTCAAGCCCATAAAGGGTACCGAGCAGCGCGTTGAGTGCGATGCGCTCATAGTCTCGGTCGGACTTATCCCCGAAAACGAGCTTGCCGAGAGCATCGGCGTTACGCTCGACTGGCACACGAAGGGTCCCGTCTGCGACGGTCAGCTCATGACCAATGTCCCGGGCGTTTTCTCCTGCGGCAATGCCCTGCATGTAAACGACCTTGTCGACTTTGTCTCCGCATCCGGCGAGGAAGCGGGCAAAAATGCAGCCTTGTTTGCCAAAAAGGCGCAGCGCAGGGTGGATATCCGCATCGGAAACGAGTTTTTGTACCTCGTTCCGCAGCAGCTCGACCTTGACGCGGATAACTCAAAGGTGACTTTTTACTTCCGCTCAAAAAAGGTCATGGGAAAGAGCGAGCTTCGCCTCAAGGTAAACGGCGTTGAGGTCTGGAAGAGGCGCTATCCCTTCCTCCGGCCGCCCGAGATGCAGCAGCTGGTGCTTGATATGAATAAATTCGGACTGTCGAATACCTCCGATGTCCGTTTCGAGATAGAGGTCGTGCAATGAAAGAATTTAATTGTATAGGCTGTCCCCGCGGCTGCCTTCTGCATGTTGAGGAGGAAAACGGGGAGTTTACCGTTACCGGCAACAGCTGCGATAACGGCAGAAAGTTTGCGATCTCAGAAATGACCGAGCCCAAGCGCACCATCTGTTCCACGGTAAAGACCGTGTTTGCGGATGTGCCGGTGCTGCCGGTCAAGGTGTCGGCGGATATCCCGAAGGACAGGATATTCGATGTCATGCGTGAGATAAACTCCGTTGTGCTCACGCAGCGCATATCCGGCGGCGACGCAGTGATCGAGAATGTTCTCGGTCTGGGTGTCGACGTGATATCAACGAGTAATGTATTAAACGAAAAAATACATATAAAAACGGAGGAGAGAGCTAATGGATAGGCCGCTGATACTTACATACGATGTCGGAACTCAGAGCGCAAGAGCCATCCTTGTTGACAAGCAGGGAAGCATAGTCGATAAGGTCCAGATGAAATACGAGGAGCCTTATATCAGACCCGAGCCCGGCCGGGCAGAGCAGAAGACTGATTTTTACTTTGCTCACATGTGCGCCGCAAGCAGGGTGCTCATGGAGCGCAATCAGGACAAGGTTGGGGATATAATCGCCGTTGCCGTAACCGTCATTCGTGACACGTTGGTGTTCCTTGACGAAAATAACCGCCCCACCCGTGATATCATCCACTGGCTGGACGCAAGAAAGTGCGAGTTTGATGATCCGTTCCCCTGGTGGAAGAAGGTCGCCTTCAAGCTCATCGGCATGGACAAGGGCACTAAGATCGGCTACCGCACCTCGAAGGTCAACTGGGTGCGCCTTAACCAGCCTGAGATATGGAACAAGACAAAGAAGATAGTCTGCCTGCCTGCATATCTCAACTTCAAAATGACCGGCCGCCTGGCCGACAGCCCCGCAAATACCATCGCGCACATCCCCATGGACTACAAAAAGAAAACATGGATGACAGAAAACGACCTCACCCGCTGCCTGTACGATGTTCCGCAGGAGAAGCTGTATGAGCTTGTACCCTCGGGCAGCATCATCGGTTATATCACCAAGGAGGCCGCCGAGCTTTCCGGCGCACCGGAGGGACTGCCCCTCATCGCAACAGGTGCTGATAAGGCCTGCGAGACGCTCGGCCTCTCCGTTGCAAGCCCCGAAAAGGCTTCCATATCCTTCGGCACGAGCTCGACTATCGAGATGTACTCTGAAAATTACTTCGAGCCGCAGCAGTTTCTGCCCGCCTACCCCTCGGTCATCAACAAGGCGTGGAACCCCGAGATCCAGGTGTTCCGCGGCTTCTGGATGCTCAGCTGGTTTATTAAGGAGTTTGCCGACAAGGATAAGGCCGAGGCTCAGGAAATGGGCATATCCCCCGAGGAGCTTCTAAACCGCCGTGCCGCCGAGGTCCCCGCAGGCTGCAACGGCCTGATGCTCCAGCCGTATTGGACACCCGATGTCCTGAAGCCCGACTCCTACGGCGCTATCATCGGCTTTTCCGATTATCACACGAAGTATCACATGTACCGTGCCATCATCGAGGGCATCTGCCTTGAGCTTTACATGTCCATGAAAGCCATGGAGCGCCGCGGCAAAAAGCACATCGAGGAGATATTCGTCGGCGGCGGCGGCTCAAAGAGCGACCTTGCCTGCCAGATCCTTGCCGACACCTTCGGCCTGCCGGTAAAACGCATCCATACGCATGAAGCCTGCTCCATCGGCGCTGCCATGGTCGCATTCGTCGCAAAGGACGAGTTTGCAAGCTACGACGAGGCGATAAAGAGCATGGTGCACGAAAAGGATGTGTTCCGCCCCATCCCCGAGAACCACGAGGTGTACATGAACATTTATAATAAGGTATACCGCAAGATATATAAGAATGTAAGACCGCTTTATGCGACGATGAACAACCTCAAGGAAAGGAATATGCTTTAATGAGTCACAAACCTTATAAGGGCTTCGAGCCCAAGTGGGTCAATACCCCCGCACCGGCTGACAGCTACCGCTCGATATTCCGCTGGGGCGACCCCGAGTTTTTCAAATACCCCAAGGAATCGCTGTACAAGATGATGAAGGAAGTCTTCAAGCTCACCGACGACGACTTCAAGGAGTACACCGACGATATCGGCTTTGACAAGGTCGACCTTTCCGACCACCCCGTGAAGCTTGCACAGGAGCATCTTGACGCTCTGCGTGAGATAGTCGGCGACGAGGGCATCTCCACCTCCGATTACGACAGACTGTCTGTTGCCTACGGCTTCACCGCCTATGATATCCTTCGTCTGCGCCATAAGGTAATCGACTCCGTTCCCGATGTTGTCCTTTACCCCGATACCACCGAGCAGGTCGAGAAGATAGTTGCATACTCAACAGAGCACGACATTCCCCTGTATGTCTACGGCGGCGGCAGCTCCGTCACCCGCGGCGTTGAGCCCGTCAAGGGCGGTATTTCGCTCGACATGCGCAGGAGATTTAATAAGGTCATTTCCTTTAATGAGATCGACCAGACCATCACTGTTCAGGCGGGCATGTCCGGACCCGACCTTGAAAAGACCCTGCAGAACGCACCTAAGCTTTTCGGCGCAAAGCGCCAGTACACCTGCGGCCACTTCCCGCAGTCGTTTGAATACTCCTCCGTCGGCGGCTGGACTGTCACCCGCGGTGCCGGCCAGAACAGCACCTACTACGGCTGCATCGCCGATATCGTGCTGTCGCAGAAGTACGCGACCCCCATCGGCACCATCCAGACCAGCCACTACAGCCGTGAGGCCTGCGGCCCCGACCTCAATCAGATCATGATGGGCTCGGAGGGCACATTTGGCGTGCTCACCGAGGTCACTCTCAAGGTGTTCCGCTGGATGCCCGAAAATCGCAAGCGCTTTTCCTACATATTTAAGACATGGGACGAGGCCATGAAGGCCGCCCGCGAGATGATGCAGCACGAATGCGGCTACTCATCCGTTTTCCGCCTGTCCGATCAGGAGGAGACGAGCATGATGCTCAGGCTGTACAATGTAGACGACACGCCGCTGTACCCCATCCTTGACAAGCTCGGCTACAAGGATATGGAGCGCTGCCTGTTCCTCGGCTTCACCGACGGCGAAAAGGGCTACTCCAAGAATGTCGCAAAGAACATCCGCAAGATCGCCCTCAAGCACGGCGGTCTGCCGCTGACCGGCTATGTAACAAAAAGCTGGGAAAAGGGACGTTTTAATGACCCGTACCTGCGTGATACGCTCATGGACTTCGGCATTACCACCGATACCCTCGAGTGCACGGTCAACTGGTCCAACATGGAGCAGGTGCACCTTGATGTGCGCAAGGTCTGCCATGCGCTGCCGAACACCGTCGTCACGACCCACATGTCCCATTGCTACCCGCAGGGCGCAAACCTGTACTTCATCTTCCTTACAAAGATGCAGGATGAGAAGGCCTTCAAGGCATATCACACCACCATCCTCGACGCTATCCAGCGCTCGGGCGCATCGATAAGCCACCACCACGGCATCGGCAAGATGTTCGCCCCGTGGCTCGAGGGCTACATCGGCGAGAAGGAATACGGCGTGTTCAAGGTACTCAAAAACTACTTTGACCCGAAGTACAACATGAACCCCGGCGGCACGATCGGTCTTGACCTGCTGCCCGAGGAGAAGAAGTTTGACCGCGACTACACCGACTACCTCGCACAGGATAAGTTGGATTAACGCGATATCTGAACAAAACCGGCCTTTTTAGGCCGGTTTTGCTTCATTTTATATTAAAACAGGTAATTATCTATCGTTTCGTAGAACAATCTGCGAAAATTGCGCTATTTTTGTGCGATTTGATGGAAATGTTCTAGTTACCTTAAAAACCCGTTGATTTTTGTGTTAATTTGGTGTTAAATAATACTGTTGTGACGGATATATCCATCGCAATGCAAAACCGATATCGGAGATATACCATGGATAAGTATATTTATGTGCTGTGTGCTGTCGGAGGACTTGCCTTCGGCGCTTTGGGAGCGCTTCTCACGGCGTCCATCAGCCGCCGCAGCCTGAAAACTAAATCGGACAGTATGGTCTCCGTCATGGGAACGAATATGCTGAGAATGCTTATCGATGTGGCGTTTTTAGTATGTACATTTTTAGTGTGCAGAAGCTTTAAGCTGCCGCTCGTCGTCACCCTGATATCGGTCGCACTCGGCCTTACGGTGTTCGGGATGCTGTTTTTAAAGAGCATCGTAAAAAAGCTGAGCGAAAACAACGAATCCGAATCGGACGGAGGTGAGTGAGCTTGTCAGAGATTTGGAGCGAATATCTGGCACCGACAAAGACGATATACAGCATGTGGATAATCATGGCGGTAATTGTGCTGTTTGCGTTTATCTGCACACGAAATATTAAGGAACGACCCGGCCCTCTGCAAAATGTTGCGGAGCTTGCGGTCAGCGGATTGCTGGGCTTCTTCGGCGGCGTTTTGGGTGAGAAAAAGACGAGGCAGTATTTCCCCATACTTGCGACCTTCTTTATCCTCATCATCGTCTGCAACTACTGCGGACTGCTGCCCGGAGCGGGACACATCTTCACCGTGCCTACCTCGGTGCTTGCAATTACGGCGGCACTTGCGGTCATCTCGTTTGTGCTTATCCAGTCGCAGGGCATAAAGCATCACGGCTTGGGCGGTTATCTTTTGACCTTCTTTAAGCCTGTTGCGGTACTGTTCCCGATCATGATACTTGAGCAGATAACAAGGCCGGTATCCATGGCACTGCGACTTTACGGCAACATCTACGGCGAGGAGCTTGCAACGGACACGCTGTTCGGACTGTTCCCGATAGGTCTGCCGCTGGTAATGAATGTCCTGAGCCTTTTGTTCTGCTTTATACAGGCAATGGTGTTCACCATGCTGCTTGCTGTGTTCCTCAACGAGGCGACAGAGGACGAAGAATAATATTGTATACACAAATTTAGGAGGAAAAATAAATGAGTATAGCACAGGGTCTTATAGCTATCGGTGTTGCACTTGCGATCGGTCTTAGCACCATCGGCGTCGGTATCGGCCAGGGTCTTGCAGCTGCAAAGGCACTTGAGGGTATGGCTCGCCAGCCCGAGATGAAGAGCCAGCTTCAGGGCGTCATGATTCTTGCAATGGGCTTTATGGAAGCGCTTGCTATCTACGGTCTGGTCATCGCATTCATGCTCATAGCAAAGATTTAAATTAGTCTCTGAAGGGAGGAGATCTGATTGCTCGATTTAGCCGGATTGCAAATCAGCACAGCAGAATTTCTGTGGACTATCATCAGCTTCTTCCTGTTTATGTTCCTGTTGAAAAAGGTGCTTTACGAGCCGATACTCAAGGTAATGGACGCTCGTGCAGAGCACATCAAGGCAGGCCTTGAGGAGGGCAAGAATGCCCAAAAGGCGCTTGAGGAGAGCAAAGCCAAGCTCGCCGATGAGCTCACCGAGAAAAGCGGTGAGGCACGGCAGCTCATTTCCGACGCACGCACCGAGGCCGAAAAGGCCAAGGGCGAAGTCCTCACCACCGCACACTCGGAAGCCGAACAGCTTCACAAGCAGGTGCGTGAGAAGGTAAAGGCCGAGGAAGCGGCGGCGGTAAGCTCCGTTGAGAGCGATATGCCGGAGCTGGTCGCCATCTTGTCAAACAAGCTTTTGCATAGCGACGAGGTGGATAACGGCGCAGCACTCATAAAGGACTGCATCGAAGCGTCAAAGTAACGCTTTCCAAACTGACAGGACTAACGGGAAAGGAGGGATAGTTCTCAGGTGGATATGCTATTTAGAATAATAAACTTTCTGATTCTTGCGGCAGCGCTCGTGTTTGTCGCAAAGAAGATGAATCTAATAGACAAGATGTTTGTCAGCCGCAGGCGGCAGGTGAGCAAGGAGCTTGACGAGGCAGATAAGGCTCGTGAGCAGGCAAAATCACTGGATGCCGACATTGAGCGTGAAAAACAGCTCAATGAGCAGCGCAAGGCACAGATAATGCAGGGCGCAGCCGAGCAGGCGGAGATAAACAGCAAGGCCATTGCGGCCGCCGGTGAGGCGGAGGCAAAGACGCTTGTCGAAAACGCTTCAAAAAGCGAGGAGCATCTGCGTGAGGAGATGCGCAGCCGTGTAAGCGCCGAGGCTATGCAAAAGGTTGCGGCGATAACGGCGGAGGTACTGCGCAAGGGCGACTTTTCGCAGTCCAAGCAGGCTCTAAACGACAGATTTATAGAACAAATTAAAGAATTGGTATCGGCAATGCCGAGTGACATATTGAATATGAACGAACTGAAGAAACTTGACATTTCAATAAAGAGCGCAGAGCCTTTGAGCGACGAGGAGATGAAGAAGCTCACGCAGATAATCTGCGAGACCTTCATATCCTGCCACAATGAGGTCGATTCCGAGCTTATCGGCGGCGTTCAGATGAAGGTCGGCGACACCGTTTATGACGGTACGCTCGTCCATCAGCTTGACCGCCTCAGCCAGGATGTTGAGAACAACAGCCGCTCCAGCGATAAGCAGATGCAGGATATCGCCGAGGGCATCAAGCAGCAGCTTGCCAAGGTCAATGACGGCATCGATGTGTTCCAGACCGGCGAGGTCATCTCCGTCGGCGACGGTATCTGCCGTGTGTCCGGCCTTGCCGACTGCATGGCAGGCGAGATGCTCGAGTTCCCGGGCGGCCTCAAGGGCATGGTTCAGGATCTGGATAAGGAGAATGTCGGCGTCGTCCTGCTCGGACCGTTCAGCCACATTCAGGAGGGCGACACCGTCCGCCGTACCGGCCGTATAATCGAAGTGCCCGTCGGCGAATGCATGATCGGCCGTGTCGTTGACGCAATGGGCAAGCCCATCGACGGCAAGGGTCCCATCAAGGCAGAGCAGTTCCGCCCCGTGGAAAGCCCCGCACCCAGCGTGCTTGACAGAAAGCCCGTTTCCGTACCTATGCAGACGGGTCTCAAGGCTATCGACGCACTTGTTCCCATCGGCCGCGGTCAGCGTGAGCTTATTATCGGCGACCGCCAGACCGGTAAGACCGCGATCGCCCTTGATGCTATCATCAATCAGAAGGGCAAGAATGTCATCTGCATCTATGTTGCCATAGGTCAGAAGGAGTCCACCATCGCAGGTGTGGTGGAGAAGCTGCGCAGCTTCGGCGCAATGGATTATACCATCGTCGTCGCCGCAAACGCATCCGAGCCTGCACCCATGCTGTACATCGCACCCTACGCCGGTGCTGCAATGGGCGAATACTTCATGTACAAGGGCAGAGATGTCCTCGTTATATACGACGACCTCAGCAAGCAGGCCGCCGCTTACCGTGAGCTTTCTCTGCTGCTTCAGAGACCGCCCGGAAGAGAAGCATACCCCGGCGATGTATTCTACCTGCACTCGAGACTTCTCGAGCGTGCAGCTCGTCTCAGCGACGAGGCAGGCGGCGGCAGCATGACCGCACTGCCCATCATCGAGACGCAGGCGGGCGATATCTCCGCTTACATCCCGACCAATGTCATCTCCATCACCGACGGTCAGATATTCCTCGAAACGGATCTGTTCCATTCGGGCGTCCGTCCGGCTATCAATGTCGGCCTATCGGTATCCCGTGTCGGCGGCGCAGCCCAGATCGGCGCAATGAAGCAGGTCGCAGGCCGTCTGCGTATGGATCTTGCCCAGTACAGAGAGCTGGCATCGTTTGCCCAGTTCGGCTCTGACCTTGACAAGGCCACCCGTGACACGCTGCACCGCGGTGCCCGCATGACCGAGATACTTAAGCAGGGACAGTACAAGCCCATGTCTGCAGCGGATCAGGTCATCATCATCTTTGCCGGTTCCGAAGGCTATACCGACGATATCGAGCTTGGCGACATCGCCCGCTTCGAGTCCGAGGTAATAGATTATGTAAACCGCAACTACCCCGAGCTGCACGACGAGATACTCGGCGGTAAGAAGCTGAGTGCCGAGCAGCAGAAGAAGCTGCGTGAGTGCATCGAGGAGTTCAAGAAAACATTTTGATGAAGTTTAGCGAAAGGAGGGGCTCCAATGGCTAATATGCGAGCGATAAGGACACGCATAAAAAGTGTCAAGAATACGCAGCAGATAACCAAGGCCATGAAAATGGTCGCCGTGTCGAAGCTGCGCAGGACGCAGGCTGGTATGCAGGCTATGCGCCCCTTCGCAGAAAAGAGCCAGGAGGTGCTCGACACGCTGCTTGCCAGCGGTTCGGGAGATGAGAATCGCTTTATCGCACCGAGAAAAACGGTCAATAAGGTGTGCTATGTCCTTTTTGTCGGCAACCGTGGCCTTTGCGGAATGTATAACAACGCCGTCCTCCGCTTCATGGAGGAGATAGCCCATGCCGAGCAGCGCCCGTTCGAGGTCGTTGTCTGCGGCCGCTGGGGCAAGGATGTCATCGCAAAAAGCGGACTTCCCGTGGTAAAGACCTTTACCGGCCTTAGCGATACGCCCACGGCAAACGAGGCGCTGGAGCTTGCGGAGTTTTTAAAGGAAAAGTATCTTACCGGCGAGGCCGACGAGATACACATCGTCTATCAGCATTATCACTCTGCCCTGAGTCAGGAGCCTGTTGCGCACAGACTTCTGCCCGCAGCGCCGGAGTCTGAGAACGAAACGGCCGGCAAAAAGCAGTTTATCTTCGCACCCGACGCACAAAGCGTGCTCGAGAGCGTCATGCAGCTTTATATCAATAACCATGTGCTTTCGATAATGCTCGAAGCCAAGTGCGGCGAGCACTCGGCCCGTATGACGGCGATGACCTCTGCGACCGACAGCACCAAGACTCTTATCGATCAGCTTGGCCTGTCGCTCAACCGTGCCCGTCAGGCGGCTATCACCACCGAGATCTCCGAGATCGTCGGCGGCGCATCTGCGCTCAAGCGCAAGAAAACCTAAACCCTACACCCCTATACAGGAGGTAATTCAATGGAAAATGGTATCGTCAAAAGGGTCATAGGCCCTGTCGTTGATGTACAGTTTCCCTCCGGCAGAATGCCGGAAATATATAACGCGATAGAGATACAGCTTGAAGACCGCAAGGTCGTCATGGAGGCTGTTCAGCACCTTGGCGACAACAGCGTCCGCTGCATCTCGCTGTTCTCCACCGATGGTATCGCCCGTGGCTGCCGTGCCGTTGACACCGGCGCACCCATCAAGATGCCCGTTGGCGAAGGCACGCTCGGCCGCATGTTCAATGTTGTCGGCGAGCCCATCGACGGCAAGGGACCCGTCGATGCCGAGAACTACATGCCCATCCACCGCCTTGCCCCTGAGTTTACCGAGGTAACTCCCTCGACCGAGATACTCGAGACCGGCATCAAGGTCATTGACCTGCTTGCGCCTTACTCCAAGGGCGGCAAGATCGGCCTTTTCGGCGGCGCAGGTGTCGGCAAGACCGTTCTTATCCAGGAACTTATCCGAAACGTCGCTTACGAGCACGGCGGCTACTCAGTTTTCGCCGGTGTCGGCGAACGCAGCCGTGAGGGCAACGACCTTTGGCACGAGATGACCGAGTCGGGCGTTATCAACAAGACCGCACTCGTGTTTGGCCAGATGAACGAGCCGCCCGGAGCAAGACTTCGTGTGCCTCTGTCCGGCCTTACCATCGCTGAGAACTTCCGTGACCAGTCCGGTCAGGATGTCCTGCTGTTTATCGATAATATCTTCAGATTTACGCAGGCAGGCTCGGAGGTCTCCGCACTGCTCGGCCGTATGCCGTCCGCTGTCGGCTACCAGCCCACGCTGGCAACCGAAATGGGCGCACTGCAGGAGCGTATCACCTCGACGAGAAACGGCTCTGTAACCTCCGTTCAGGCCATCTATGTTCCCGCCGACGACCTTACAGACCCTGCACCTGCAACGGCGTTTGCTCACCTTGACGCAACGACCGTTCTGTCCCGTTCGATATCGGAGCTCGGCATTTATCCTGCCGTCGATCCTCTGGAGTCGACCTCGAGGATACTCGACCCGAATGTTCTCGGCAAGGAGCATTACGATACTGCCCGCGCCGTTCAGGCCGTTTTGCAGAAGTACAAGGAGCTGCAGGATATCATCGCTGTCCTCGGTATGGACGAGCTCGGCGTTGAGGATAAGGCGGTCGTCAACCGTGCCCGCCGCATCCAGCGCTTCCTGTCGCAGCCGTTCCATGTTGCGGAAAACTTCACCGGCCTTTCCGGCAAGTATGTCAAGATGGAGGACACGATCAGAGGCTTCCAGGCTATCCTCGGCGGCGATTGCGACGATCTTCCCGAGCAGGCATTCCTCATGTGCGGCACCATCGACGAGGTGCTTGCAAAGCGTAAGGACATGTAAGCCATGGAGAACAAAATTCATCTTCAGATCACCACGGCCGGCGGCACAGTCTGCGACGAGATGGCAAACTATGTCGCCGTGCCCCTGACCGACGGCGAGGCCGGCATCCTTGCTAACCACGCCAATATGATAGGCGCACTCGATGAGGGCGTCGTGAGGTACAAGATCGATGACGAGACCCACTTTGCGGCGGTATCCGGCGGCGTTTTGAGCGTTGCGGATAATGAGCTTATCATTTTAGCCCGCAGTGCGGAAAAGGCCGAGACCATCGACCTTGCCCGAGCTCAGGCGTCCGAAGCCCGAGCGAAGGAGCGCATTGCGGCAAAAGCCTCCAATTTGGACTTAAAGCGTGCAGAGCTCAGTCTCCACCGTGCGCTTGCAAGAGAAAAAGCATACACCATGCTTCACAAGAATTGAGGATATTTTATAGAACTAAACGGTATAAATAAAAACTGAACACCGAAAGACCGACTGGAAAAGAGTCACGATCAAATGTTTGCACAGATCACCGCACTTGTAATTTTTATTGCCATGTTTATATTCATCGTTATGGATAAGATAGAAAGGCATATCGTGACACTTATAGCCGGTCTTTTGACTTGTGTGCTGGTATTCGGCGTCGGTATGCACAGCTTTGACGCAGTCAAGGAGACCTTAAACCTACATAGCTTCGTCTCGACGCATTTTTGGTATTCCGCCGGAACGCAGACCGCTGTGAGCGCCGGCATCAACTGGGAGACCATCATATTCATCGCAGGCATGATGATAATGGTCGAGGGCATGGCGGAGGCAGGCTTTTTCCGCTGGCTTTGCATGATGATAGCAAAGGCCGTGCACTATAAGCCCATCGCCATATTCTTCACCTTCATGCTGCTGTCGGCGGTTCTGCCCATGTTTATCGACAGCATCACCGTCATCCTGTTCCTTGCCGCCGTTACCATTGAGCTTGCACGGCTTCTGCGCTTTGACCCCGTGCCGTTTATCCTGGCCGAGATATTCTGCGCAAACCTTGGCGGCAGCTCCACCATGTGCGGTGATCCCCCGAATATAATAATCGGCACCTCGCTCGGCTACAGCTTCGGCGACTTCCTCACCAATACCGGCGAGATCGCGCTTGTTGCCCTGCTGTTCACGCTGTTGTATTTCTACCTCGTGTTCGGCAGAAGCATCAAAAAGCAGACCGTCTCGCTCAGCGAGATAACGGTCATCGAGCCCAGGCAGGCGATAACCGACAAGGGAAAGTTCATCGCAAGCTGCATCATTTTCGGCCTTGCCGTTGTCCTTCTCGTGAGCCACGCTGCGACCGGCCTCACGGTCTCGACCATCGGCGTTTTCGTTGCCGTCGTCACGTTGCTGACGCATCTAAAAAATGCCGGAGAGATACTCAAAAAGGTCGATTACAAAACACTTCTGTTCTTTGTCGGCCTGTTCATCGTTGTCGGCGGCCTTGAGATAACGGGCATTTTAGAGCTGATAGCAGGCTTTATCGAGGATATCTCCGGCGGCGAGCCGCTTCTCATTGTGGTCATAATCCTGTGGGTGTCGGCCATTGCCAGCGCTATTGTAGATAACATCCCGTTTGCGGCGACCATGATACCCGTCATACGCAGTCTGGCTGCGACCACGGGCTTTGACCTCGGCGTGTTTGCGTGGACGCTCGCCATGGGCACCGACCTCGGCGGCAGCGCGACTCCGATAGGCGCATCGGCAAATGTCGTCGGTGTCGCGCAGGCAAACAAATCCGGCCACAAGATCGGCTGGGGCAAGTACTGCAAGGCCATGATCCCCGTGACACTGCTTTCGGTGCTCATCTCCATGGTAATGCTGTATCTGAAATATTTTGCATAATAACTGACCTGCATAAATGTCGGGACAACAATTGTAAACAAATTGTTGTCCCGTTTTTTTCGCTCAATACCACTTGACATGCGCATACCAACAGAGTATATTAACTGTGCTACTCAGAACCACACAGTTGGTGGGCAGCAGGTTCAGAACAAAATATCATTTTATTTGTGAAGGCTTGAAAGGAGACGGCTCCATGAAAGAAAAAGTCAGTACAGTTATGGGCGTTGTGATGCCGCTTATGCTCGCAGTGCTGCTTTTTATGAACATTTTTACACTGGTAAAGGTCAACGATGTGCAGAGCTTTATAAACAAAGAGAACGGCGACGGAGACATTGCGCAGGAAAACGACGTCACCATCGGAAATCAGTATGTCATAAAGGACACTACGGCGATATCCGATGCGTATAAGTCCGGAAGTACCGCGGGTCTTTCCGACAAGGAAAAGGAAACACTTGACCTTGCAAAGAAGGTGCTCGATGAGATAATAACCGACGGCATGACCGACTACGAAAAGGAGCTTGCCGTTTACGATTGGATGACCAAGAACCTGGCATTTGACAGCGGATCGCTGCTCGTGGTGCCGGAATCCAGCTCCGACTGCGATAACCCCTACGGCGTTCTCAAGTACCACAACGCCGTGTGCGTCGGCTACGCTACGACCTTCAGGCTCTTCATGCAGATGATGGACATAGAGTGCATGGTCGTGCACGATTCTTATCTTAGCCATTCGTGGGATCTCGTAAAGCTTGACGGCCACTGGTACCACACGGATATATACTCCGATGAAGGCACCGGCAACTACATGAGCTTCAACGTAAACGACAGCGTTTGGAGCCAGCGTCAGGAATGGAACAAGGATTTCTTCCCCGCTGCCGACGGCGTTGAGTACAACTACGCATACCTCAACAGGGAAAAGGTCAAGGACATCTACGAGATACCGAAGCTTCTGCATGCTGCCCTTGAGGAGAATAAGGGCATGGTATCCTTCGAGTTCAAGCAGCAGATAACCGAGACCGAGGCGCAGATAGTCGCATATATGATCAGCAGCATTGAGGAAAGCTTCGGCTTCAGCGAGTATGATGCCGAGATCTCAACCGACTGGCTGCCCGTTGACGACAGCTATGTCCTGTGCATCTACATCCAGGGCAACAGCGACGATGATACGCCCGATGTCCCGGATATCGACGAAGCAGCCCTTGAGAAGATCACCAAGGCGGTCTCTGACGCATTCGGCGACACGGTCTCGATCGACGACGGCGATGACGACGGCGATATTATCGACATGGACGACTACACGATATTCAAAACGCACTGATCGGAGATAAAGCAAGATGTTTAAAAGAACGATTAGCCTTATATGCGCTGCGCTGTGTGCAGTTTCGCTGTGCGCCTGCGGAGACAGCAGCAAGCAGGTGAGCATGTATGACCTGCAAAAGTGTATGCTCGAGGCCGATACGAGCCTGCCAGAGATGAAGGTCACCGGCAGTTGGGAGGATGACGCGGATAAGGCATTCGCGTACATATCCGACCTCGACTACAGCAAGGTGTCCGGCTACTTCCTGGCCTACGCCGCCGATGGCATGGCCTATGAGATAGCGGTCGTGCAGCTTAAGGATAAGGCCGATGCCTCCGCTGCGGCCGACAGCCTCAAGAGCCATGTTCAGGATAGAGTGCAGCTTTACAAGACATACGAGCCGAAGCAGACCGAACGCGCGGAAAACGCGGTCGTCAAGACCGACGGAAGCTTTGTGCTGCTCATCATGTGCGACGATCAGCAGAAGGTCGAGACCGCATTCAAGGATTTTGTGAAATAACGGAGAGAAACAGATGATATTCAGCAGTGCCGTATTCCTATGCATATATCTGCCCCTTGTTCTGCCGGGGTATTATATCTGCCCGAAGAAGTGGCGCAACCTCTTTCTGCTGATAGTCAGTCTCGTGTTCTACGCATGGGGCGAACCGAAATATGTGCTTTTGATGATGTTCTCCATCCTCATTAACTACATTTTCGGCCGCCTCACGGATAAAAACCGTGAAAACAGGCGAAGACTCAAGCTCCTGCTCGTTTTGTCGGTCGTCATTGATCTCGGGCTGCTTGGCTTTTTCAAGTATACGGATTTTATCATAACTAACCTCAATGCCGCATTCAGCACAGGCTTTGACCTTCTCAATGTCGCTTTGCCCATAGGCATATCGTTCTACACCTTCCAGGCGATGAGCTACACGATAGATGTCTATCGCGGCGATGTGAAGGTTCAGAAAAACCTCATTGACTTCGGCATGTACATATCCATGTTCCCGCAGCTTATAGCAGGCCCCATCGTCCGCTACTCCGACGTGGAGGCGCAGCTTAAAGACCGCAGCGTCACGACGGGTGATTTTGCCGACGGCATAATGCGCTTTGTTGTCGGACTCGGCAAAAAGGTGCTGCTTGCAAATCAGATAGGCGCTCTGTGGACGGAAATTTACGGTCTCGGCGGTGCGACCTCGGCGCTCACGGCATGGCTCGGCGCTGCGGCCTACACTTTCCAGATATATTTTGACTTCTCCGGCTATTCCGACATGGCCATAGGTCTTGGCAGAATGCTGGGCTTTAAGTTTCCCGAAAACTTCCGCTATCCGTATGAGTCGCTTTCTATAACCGACTTCTGGCGCAGATGGCACATTACGCTGAGCACATGGTTCAAGGAATATCTGTACATCCCCCTCGGCGGCAACCGCCGCGGGCTCATGCGTCAGGCGCTGAACCTTTTGATAGTCTGGACGCTCACCGGTTTTTGGCACGGCGCGGGCTGGAACTTCATCATGTGGGGACTGTATTATTTCGCGATACTGCTCATCGAAAAGCTGTTCCTGCTGAAGGCTCTGGATAAGCTTCCGAAGTTTCTGCGCCATGTGTATTCGCTGCTGCTGATCGTTGTCGGCTGGGTGATATTTGCCTGCGACGATGTGAGCGCGCTGCTGCCGTACCTCGGCTCAATGTTCGGCGCAAACGGCGCTCTTGGCGGGCAGAATGTGTATTGGCTGACCACAAAGGCGGTGCTTCTTATAGTGTGCGCCATTGCGTCGACGCAGCTTCCAAAGAAGCTTTTTGAAAAGGCGACAGGGGCTATGAATGAGAAAACGGCGTTCATCGTCAAAGCCGTGCCGACGGCAGCTGTGCTTATTTTGAGCATGGTGTTTCTCATCGGCGACAGCTTCAATCCCTTCCTTTACTTCAGGTTCTAGGAGGTGACCGTGGTGAAAAAACTGCATATCACGCTCATCGCCCTGTTTTTCGCGATAATAACTCTGCCTGCCGTGTTCGTGCTCGCGGGAAATGATAAGGATTTTTCCGAAAACGAAAACAGAATGCTCCAGACCGCACCTGAGCTCAGCCTTGACAGCATCCTTTCCGGAAGCTTTCAGGAGGAGCTGACCTCGTATATATCCGACCAGTTTCCCGCCCGTGACACATGGACGAGCCTCGGCACCGATGTAAAAAAACTCGCGGGCTTTAAGGATATCGGCGGGGCGTATCTCGGCCGTGACGGCTATTACATCGAAAAGCTCACGCCCGAGAGCGTGAACGAGAAAAACTTTAAGTCAAATCTTGAGATCGTAAACGACTTTGCGCAAAACAACCCGAAGGCATCCGTTACGCTGCTGCTCGTTCCGGCGACCGGCACGGTGATGGACGATAAGCTTCCGGCGCATGCGCAGCTCTACGATGCCGAAAAGCTTTGGAATACCGCCAAAAACGAGCTTGAAAACGTGAATGTCCCGAACCTGTACGCCTGCCTGCGGGAGAATAAGTCCGAGCAGATTTATTACCGCACCGACCATCACTGGACATGGTACGGCGCATATGCAGCGTATAAGCTCCTGATGCCCGACGGCGCGTACAGCGCATCGCCGGAGCTGTTCAGCGATAAGTTCCTCGGCACGACTTATTCAAAAACGCTCGACCCGAAGGCTGCGCCCGATGAGCTTTATATATCGCCGGTGTCGGATAGCATCACCGTCACTGCCGACGGGAAGGGGTCAACGCTCTACGACATGGAGGCAAAGACCGAGAAGGACAAATACAAGGTCTTTTTCGGCGGAAACTACGGGCAGGTCGTGATAAAGGGCGGCTGCGATAACGGCAAGACCCTGCTTATCATTAAAGACTCCTTTGCCAACAGTCTTGCACCGTTTTTGACTGCCGACTATGAGACGGTGATCATGCTCGACATGCGTTATTTCACCGGCTCTGCTCAGAGCATTGCCGATGAAAACAATGTCGATGACATTCTCTTCGTCCAGGAAATGAGCAGCTTTTCAAACGATAAAAGCCTCATAAAGCTGACATTTTGATAAAAAACTCGCTTCCGAAGAAGCGAGTTTTTTCATGTGAATATGACTTCGTACAAAACCTTAATAAAGAATATCGTGAGTACCAGTATCATGATGGGCTTTACCGATTTTCCGCCGCCCTTTTCAAAATGCTTTGCGCCGAGGAAGTTTCCGGCGATAGAGAAAACACCGGCAGCGAGGCCGAGCGGGTAGAGCACCTTGGAGCTTAGGATAAACACCGTCAGCGCCGAAATATTAGTAGTGAGGTTTATTACCTTGCACACACCGTTTGCACTCGTGAGCGGCATATGTGCCGCGGCGGTCAGCAGGAGAATTAAAAATGTTCCAGTGCCCGGGCCGTAAAACCCGTCGTATGCGCCGATGACAAGGGCGATAGCGCAGCTTAGAACCGTCGTTTTCGTAAATGAAAGCGGCGGCTTTTCCGTCACAAGCGCCTTGCTTTTGAACACATATATCGCCGTGACCGGCAGGATGAACAGCATTATGATCTTGAACACGTCCGCATCGAGCATCAGTGCAAGCTCTGCGCCGCAGGTAGAGCCTATCAGTGCAAAAATGACGCAGAAAATGGCCTGCTTCCAGGGGATAAAGCCGTCCCGCGCGTAGCGGACGGTCGTGAGCGTCGTGCCCATGGCGGAGCTTAATTTGTTCGTTGCTATCGCATAGTGCGCCGGAAGGCCGGATATGAGGTAGGCGGGGAGGGAGACCAGTCCGCCGCCTCCGGCCACCGCATCAATGTATCCGGCGAGAAAAACAAGCGGGCAGACTATTAAATAATGTGTCAGTGTAATGTCCATGTCTTAAACAGCTTTCCAAAGGAGAAAATTATCTTCAAACGAAACGGCAAGCTTGCCATTGTCATAAAGCCAGCTCAGATACGAGCGGAGCGTGCTGCCGATGAGCGCATACTGCTCAAAATTGAGCGTCAGACCGAAATCGGCGAAAATGCGCTGCAATATCGCCTCAAAATTCATGGGTTCGGCGCAGATAGACAGTATCTTGTCCCGTACATCTAACACCGAGCGGCGGTTTATCTCGGTAAGCTCGTGGATATCCTCGGTGGGCTCGGTGTGCGAAGGGACAAAGAGCTTGGCCGAGAGCGTGTCGACATAGTCGAGCGTGTCGAGATACGCCTGCACATCGTAAAGATAGCCAATCTTGTACTTTTCAAGCGTGGCTGCACTCGAAACGCAGTCGGCAAGGAACACGACATCGTCCGGCGTGCGGTAGCCGACCATGTCAAAAATGTGCCCGTGCAGGGGAATGACCTCTATCTCTGAAGGGAAATCGGGGGAAGTGACATCACGGCACTCCGACTCCTGCGCCATCAAGAACTTGTGCTTGAGCGCCTTGCAGGGCACACCGCCGTACAGCATGGCAGGCTCCAAAATGGGGTGATTTGCAATGCATGCCTCAATGCCCGGGGCAAAAATTTTGCAGCCGGTGTTCTGCTGAAAATACCTGTTGCCGCCGGTATGGTCAGCGTGCGAGTGCGTGTTGAGTATGGCTTTTACCTGCCAGCCCTCGGCCTCCAGCACACGGCGCACCTTGCGGCCTGCGTCCTTGTCGTTGCCGCTGTCGATGAGATAAATGTCCGTATCATTGCAGCGGTATACGCCGATCTTGGCAGGGCAGTTAACATAATAAGTATTATTTGCAACCTGAATAAGCTCGTACATAGTTATCACCTCGGCGGTATTTTAACATCTGACGCAAAAGCAATCAACATTATCTGAAATTTGACGATTTTTGCCCTTGAATTAAGCCGCCGGAGTGTTATACTTGGAACTGTTCGATTGGAGCAGACTAAATGGTTAAGGATAAAAACATCGGTCAATACAGGCACCTGGCGTTTGCCGCTGTCGGCGGATTTTTCGCGGGCTACGCTATTTTGTGCCGCAGCGGCCTGCTGGCAAATGCGCAGACGATGAATCTTCTTGAGCTTGTGATGAATGCGCTTAGGGGAGATGTAGTCGCCGTGCTTCTGCATATCGGCGCATTTGCGCTGTATGTCGCGGGCACTATGCTGACGGTGCTGCTGCCGCATTATCTAAAGGTTGATATGCAGCGCGCCGCACCCTTCGTCGACGCTCTGGCGTGCATCATTTTGTGCTTCATTCCCGCCGACGCGAACCCGCTTTTGGCTCTGTACCCGATATTTTTTGCAATGAGCATCCAGTGGAGCAGCTTCACCGGCGCAAAGGGCTATGTAAGCTCCACCATTTTCTCAACTAACAATGTTAAGCAGGCATCTCTCGCCTTTGCAAATTTCATCACCGACGGCGACGGAAAGCACATTGAAAAGCTGCTGTTTTATGTGTTCACGATACTTTCGTTCAGCTTTGGCTCAATGATAAGCTACCTTGCCGTGCATTTTATGGGCACACAGGGCGCGTGGGTGAACCTCATCCTCATAGTCAACGCCTACTATATGGTCGTCTGCGAGGAGGGCTACAAGCTCAATGAGCCCGGAAAACGCAAGGCCATGGCGCATCATATAGCACTGTAAAGCAATTTCCCCTCTGCCAAAACGGCGGAGGGGAAATTTTTATATCGAATCGATGAGCCTTTGAAGCTCGGCGAAAAAGCCGACGGCAAAGGTCTTAAACTCCTTCATGCTCTCGGTAAACGGGCGGTACTTATTATAGCTCAAGCCGACCGTTCCGAATGCGTGATCTGCCAGCGTTTTGCGGCAGTAGCGGCTAATGAGCGGGTCTTTAACATGGATGGCGGACATGAACGCAATGCCGCGCTTATCAACGAGCACCGCACGCTGCTGCAGATCCATGTCATTTGTCTCGTACACGACATTCGGAACTAAACCGTGCTTTGCAAAGATCGCATCGATGGTGTCGCGCATGCCGCTGCCCTTGGGGGCAATGACGATAGGGTAGGGGGCAATGTCCTCAAGCGTGACGACATCCTTGTCAAACAGCGGGTGATCCGGCGGCACCATGATGCTGCCCGTGTCACGCAAAACGGTGACGGTCTCTATCATCTTCGACTCGTTTTGCGTAATGGGCGGGAGCGCTATCGCAAAATCCGCCGTGCCGGTGTTGAGCTTTTCGATGATATCCTTTCGGTTAGCGTAGCTCTCGGACAGAATGCAGTTTGGAAAGCGGGTCATGAATGCGCTGTTCAGTGCGCTGAGGTAGCCTGCGTTATTATATAGAAGATTGGTCGTGAACTCGGCCTGATCCTGCATGGCGAGCATGTCGCCCACAAGCGTGTCGGCACGGTCGACTATCTCCTTTGCGCCCTTATAGAACATTTCGCCGTTGGCGTTCAGAACAATGCGCCGCTTGTTGATATCAAAAAGCTGCGTGCCAAGCTCCTCCTCGAGCCGGTTAATGACCTTCGTCACGAACGGCTGCGACACGCCAAGCGTCTCGGCGGCTCGGGTAATGCTGCCAAGCTCTGCGGCAAGGCAAAAATAGCGCAGATCCTTCAATTCCATAGCTTTTCACCCCTCATTTGACATTATATCGGTAAATTAGGGGCGCTGTCAATAACCTGTTGGTTATGAACTTTATGCTGCGGTCGGTTATTAAAGTTGTTTGACAAAATATTATCTTTTTCCCGCCCCGCATGGTAACATTTAACCATAAGGAGGAAGATAATATGGCAGATAATAATTTTGAGAAGTTTAACCAAACCGGCTATGTCGAGGAGCTCAAGCCCGAGACGAAGTACACCTCACGCAAGGTGCAGGTCGACGGAATAACCCTGTACGACAGTGAGGCCAATTTCCGCAAAAATTTTCTAAAGAAGCACCTTAAAAACACGGTCGATGTCGTGCGGTTTTCGTATATGATGGGAAAGCTTGCGGTCGTGCCGGTGATCGGCCCGCTGATCCGTAAGTCACTTGAATGGCACTATCGCTATATCCACACAAACTCCGTCGTTGTCCCCATCGAGGTCGCAAAGGACATTATCCGCAACACGACCGACATTGCGGTGTCGCCCTGCGTGTGCCGCACCGTGCAGGGGCATTGCGATAACCCGATAAACACCTGCTTCGGGCTCAATTTCTACGGCAAGCTCAAAAAGAAAGCAGGGGAGCGGAGCGTGAGCGTTGAGGAGTGCCTCGCTGTCGCCGACATGGCGCACGAAAATGGGCTCATTGCCGTCATCGAATCGTGCGTTCAGCCGTACCAGGATAACATCTGCTTTTGCTGCACCTGCTGCTGCATGCCGCTGACGCTCAAGGAAAAGTTCCATGTCCCGTTTGTCAACTACAACGGCCCGTACCTTCCCGTGTACGAGGAAGATAAGTGCACCCACTGCGGCAAGTGCATCGACGCATGCCCCGTCAAGGCAATATCTTTCGACGAAAACGGCGTACACAAGCTTGATCTCGACCACTGCCTCGGCTGCGGCCTGTGCGAAAGCGCCTGCCCAGAGAAGATAGGCAGGATGGAATATAACGCCGAGCGTGCGATTCCCGTCTCCGAGCCGAGCAAGTTCAGGGTGTTCCTGTCGATGCTGTGGGTAAAGCTCGTGTTCACCCCGGGCGTGTGGTTCTACAAACTCTTTACCGGCAGCAAAATGCACCTGATGCAGTCCGATCCCAGGGAAAAGGACATTATCAGCACAAAGCAGCCCGGCTACATCCACAACGGCGAGCGGTATGTGGAGAAATAAAAAACGAAAGTTGTACAGTAAAAGTGGACAGTCCGAAGAGTGAAAAAGAAAAAATCCCTCAAACTTTCGTTCGAGGGATTTTTGGAGGCGTCACCCGGATTTGAACCGGGGAATCGCGGATTTGCAGTCCGCTGCCTTACCACTTGGCTATGACGCCATATTAGTTTGCAGGCTTTTGAAAACGCAGCCTGCAAACGTTTTTTTTTGGAGCGGGCAACGAGACTCGAACTCGCTACCTCCACCTTGGCAAGGTGGCGCTCTACCGGATGAGCTATGCCCGCAAATGGTGCCTCCGGTCGGAGTTGAACCAACGACACGCGGATTTTCAGTCCGCTGCTCTACCTACTGAGCTACAGAGGCATGTGCTGATAAAATGGTGGGAACAACTGGACTCGAACCAGTGACCCCCTGCTTGTAAGGCAGGTGCTCTAACCAGCTGAGCTATGCTCCCTCATCAGCGGCTTGTTTATTATACTAAAGCTTACCCCAATTGTCAACAACAATTTTGAAGTTTTTAATCGTTTTTTGCCTGCTTCAAAAGAACGGCGATATCGTCGGGCGTGAAAGTATACACCATATCGCAGAATTGGCAGCTGACATCGACATCCTTGCCCTCGTCGATCATATTCCGAAGCTCTGTTTCGCCGATGCCGAGTATCGCGCTTGCCACGCGCTCGCGGCTGCACTTGCATTGATAACCGACCTCATCCTCGCCGACGATGTGGTGCTCCAGTCCCTTGAGCACCTGCTCAAACACGGCTTCAAGCCCATCCTCGGCCAAAACGGTCGTCAGTGCGTCCATCATGGTGATGTTCTCCTCAAGCCTGTCGATAAGCTCGTCCGGCGCGCCGGGCATGAGCTGCACGATAAAGCCGCCGGCGGATTTTATGCTCAGATCGGTGTCGACCAAAACACCGAGGCCGCAGGCCGCCGGTATCTGCTCACTTTCAAGCATATATGCCGTCAGATCCTCGGCTATCTCGCCGGAAACGAGCTGCGTTGAGCCGATGTACGGCTCCTTGAGTCCGATATCGCGGCTGACGGTTATCATACCGTTCCTGCCGACCGCGCCGCCGACGTTGAGCTTCCCGTCCTGCCTGAGAGGGAGATCAACGCCGGGATTGGTCACATAGCCGCGCACGAAGCCCGCACTGTCGGAAACTGCGATCACGCTGCCTATGGGTCCTCCGCCGTTTATGCGTATCGTGAGGCTGCCGTCATCCTCTTTCATCATGTTTCCGAGCATGGATGCCGCGCACAGCGTCCTGCCGAGCGCCGCTGCCGTCGTGGGCGTGCAGCCGTGGATATCCTTTGCCCGCTGCACCGTGTCCCTTGCGCTGACCGCCGACATTTTTATAAAGCCGTCTCCGGCTGTCGCTCTTAATATTTTATCCATAGTAATGCCTCAATAAATGCTTGTGTTTTTTGCCGATATGAACATCCTGCCCCGATCACCCTGCGGGCAGTCGGTGAAAAATCGAACTTGCTCAAAGCCCGCTTTCTCAAGCACCGCTCTGAGCAATTCGGGCGAGTGGGCGTATTCGACGTGCTCTTCGCACTCGCGCTGCCACAGCTTACCGCGGCGGGAGAAAAGATCCATGCCGTACAGCAGAGCATTTTCCTCCACGGAGAAATCCGCGCGCCACAGGCAGAGCACATCGTCCGTTTCGTCAACGAAAATTTCACCGTTGAGAGCCATCATGCTCTCCGGCGTTTTTATATCAAATATGAAAAGCCCGTACGGCCGCACGAAAAGATGCAGCCTGTCAAAAACCCTGTCGAGCTTATCCGGAGAAATGTAGTTTATCCCGTCAAGCGAGCAGTAGGCTGCGTCCACCGTGCCGTAAAGATCAAGCTCGGCTGCGTCCTGGCAAAGGTACAGCGGCATGATCTCAGTGCCTGTTGCTTTGCCGGAGGCCTGCATGAGCATATCCGGCGAAGCGTCGACCGCGATCATTTCGTAGCCGCGGCGCGCCATGAGCGCAGTGAGCGTTCCGGTGCCGCAGCAAAGATCGAGAAGCGTTACGAACTCGCCGCCGTCATCGTCGAACAGCGCCCTGTAGAAATCGGCAAAGTCGCTGTAAGGAATATCGCCCGTAAGCGTATCGTACCACATCGACAGAGGTCCGTAGGAAGCAGCCATCAGTCCTTATCCTGCTGCCCGGCCAGACGCTCGAAGGCTATCTCGTAGCCGTCCTTACCGTATTGCAGCGAGCGATTAACGCGGCTTATTGTTGCGCTGGAAGCACCGGTCTCTGCCAGGATGTCGTTATATATCATGCCCTTTGAGAGGCATACGGCGACCTGATAGCGCTGCTCCATTGCCTGAATTTCGGTAACGGTGCACAGATCATCAAAGAAATCCATGCACTCCTCGACGGTCCTGAGCGTAAGTATCGCCTTATACATATCCTGATTGCGGGGCTTTCTGTTAAGCTTGTTCATGAGCTAACCTCCTTCGGTCGATCATGTATATTTTACATCAACACATCACAAATGTAAAGCGCTAATGCGTGATTTGCAGGGCGTCCGCTTTGAATTAAATGCGTATAAAATGACTGAAAATGCTTTTGCTGCATTGAAAGTCAGTAAATTGTTGTTGATTAATATTGATAAATGTAATACAATATAATTACGGTAAATTGGAGGTGAAAGCAATGCCATTTGAAATGACGATGACTATGTTTTGGCTGATCGCCATGGTGTTCTTCCTCGTTGTCGAAGCGGTGACGGTCGGGCTTGTGTGCATTTGGTTCGCGGCAGGATCGCTTGTGGCGCTTTTGTGTGCGATGCTGAATGCGCCCGTGTGGCTTCAGATAGCCCTGTTTCTCATCGTTTCGGCGGTGACATTGTATTACACAAGGCCGCTCGTTAAAAAGTATGTCAATAATAAGGTCGAGCCGACAAATGCCGATATCGTTATCGGCAAGGAGTGCCGCGTGACGGAGACGATAGATAATATCGCAGGCACGGGAGCCGTGTATGTTGACGGTAAAACGTGGACGGCAAGAAGCGAAAACGACGGAGAGACGATAGCCGAGGGTACGCTCGTAACGGCAAAACGCATCGACGGCGTGAAGCTTATAGTCGCGTCCGCGATTGAAGTAAAATAATTTTTTAAAGGAGAGAACAAATGGAATATATAATCTATGCACTGATACTTCTCGTGCTTATTATAATCGTGAGAAATATCCGCATTGTCCAGCAGAGTAAGGTCATGATAATCGAGCGCCTTGGCAAATATCAGGCGACCTGGGGAACCGGTATCCATGTCAAGATTCCCTTCTTTGAGAGAGTCGCAAAAACCATCTCCCTCAAGGAGCAGGTAGCCGACTTCCCACCCCAGCCCGTTATCACCAAGGATAACGTTACAATGCAGATAGACACCGTTATCTACTTCCAGATAACCGACCCCAAGCTTTATACTTATGGCATCGAGCATCCCATGGTAGCTATCGAAAATCTGTCGGCAACGACGCTGCGCAACATAATCGGCGACCTTGAGCTCGACCAGTGCCTCACCAGCCGCGACCTCATAAACGGCAAAATGCGAACCATCCTTGACGAAGCTACCGATCCATGGGGCATCAAGGTAAACCGTGTTGAGCTCAAGAACATCCTGCCGCCGCGCGAGATCCAGTCGGCGATGGAAAAGCAGATGAAGGCAGAGCGTGAACGCCGCGAGGCTATTCTCCGTGCCGAAGGTGAAAAGCGCGCGGCCATCCTCGAAGCAGAGGGCGAGAAGGAGTCGGCCATCCTGCGTGCCGACGCGAAGAAGCAGCAGCAGATTCTCGAGGCGGAAGGCGAGGCCGAGGCTATCCTCAAGGTCCAGTCCGCTACCGCAGAAGGTATCCGCCTTATAAACGAGTCCATGCCGAGCGACGCTGTACTGAAGATCAAGGCGCTCGAGGCCTTCGCGGCAGCCGCGGACGGCAAGGCCACGAAGATTATCATACCGAGCGAGATACAGGGCATTGCAGGTCTTGCCGAGGGTGTTGTTCAGTCGATAAAGGACATTCCGTCCGACGCAGAAAAGTAAGAAAATTTTTAATCAAAGACCCTGCCCAAAGGCAGGGTCTTTTTGAGGTATGTAATGATAAAAGTAGCACAGTTTATGAAGTCTCACGGCATGGATGCCGAGAGAGTCGACCTTTCCGAATGCACAAAAGCCTTTGCCGACGCGATGCGCTCGGGGCTTGCGCAGCAGCAGAAGAATATGCCCATGCTGCCGACGTATTTGTGTTCGTCGGGAAAGCTTGCAAAGGGTGAAAAAGCAATTGTCATTGATGCCGGCGGAACGAATTTCCGCACGGCGCTTATAAGCTTTGACGGGAAAAAGGCCGTTATCGATTCGCTCGATAAGCGCCCCATGCCCGGCGCGGCAGAGCCGGTGTCCTGGAATGATTTTATCTCCTGCGTTGCCGATTGTGTGCAGCCGCTTCTAAAGCAGGCGAAGAATATAGGCTTCTGCTTTTCCTACCCGATCGAGATAACGCCCGAGTGCGACGGTAAGGTACTGGGACTCACAAAGCAGGTCAAGATCGATGGTGCTGTCGGAAAGTACCTCGGTGCGTCGCTGAGAGCAGAGCTTGAAAGGCGCGGCGAAAAACCGGGCAGGATCGTTGTTTTAAACGACACCCCGGCGACTCTGCTTGCCGGAAAAGTGCTCTCAAAGGGCAGCTTCGACGGCTATATCGGCCTCGTCGCCGGCACGGGCTGCAATACCTGCTGCGAGATAGAATGCGGCAAGATAGAAAAGCTCGGACTCACGGGTGGCGGAAAAATGCTTGTGAACCTCGAAAGCGGATCGTTCTGCGCATTTCCGCGCGGCGACGCAGACCTTGCAATGGACGAAGATCTCCCGGACACCGGCGCGTATATTGCCGAAAAAATGATATCCGGCCGCTATCTCGGCCGGGTCTGTATGTATACGCTGAAAATGGCTGCCAAAGAGGGCCTTTTTTCCGAGCGCGCGACGGAGATAATCGAAAAAATGATTGAGGTCACGACGCCGACTATTGATAAATGGGGCAGCGGCCGCTTTCCCAAGGGCTTCAATAGCGAGGATAGGGTCAATTTGGTTTACATAATATCAGAAATTTTCGAGCGCGCAGCAAGATGCGTAGCCACAAAGCTCTGCGGCATACTCGAGGTTACCGGTGCGGGCAGCTCACGCCCGGTGTGCATCGCGGTGGACGGCTCGCTTTATTCCGAAAGTAAGCTCCTGCGCCCGGAGCTTGAGCGCTTCATGGATGTGTATGCAGAGGAGATCATGGGCAGACGATATGAATTTGTCAATGCCGAGAACATGAGCCTTATCGGCACTGCTGCCGCGGTGCTGCTGTCATGAGTGCGATGAAAAGGCTTACCCCGCTGATCTTGTGCCTGTGCATTATCCTCTCAGGCTGTGCGGCGCGGGAAGCAGAGGCGAAGGACAGCTCAAAGCTGCAGATCGTGTGCACAAATTTCCCGGCCTACGATTTCGCGCGCGAGATAGCGGGGGACAGGGCGCAGATAAAGCTCCTGATAAAGCCCGGCGCGGAGGTGCACTCCTATGAGCCCGCGCCGAAGGACATCGTTGCGATACAGGAAAGCGACCTGTTTATCTGCAATGGCGGCGAATCGGAGACCTGGGTGGAGTCGCTCGTTGACGGCAGTATCAACGTACTGCGCATGATGGACTGCGTCGAGACCGTGACCGAGAGCGGCGAGGGCATTTACGCCGCCGGGGATGATCACGATAATGAAGAAGAGGAGGAAGAGCTCGACGAGCATGTGTGGACAACGCCCGGCAACGCTGCAAAGATATGTTATGACCTGTGCGATAAACTGGTTGAGGCCGACTCCGAAAACGCGAACGAGTATATGCTCAACTATGAAGTCTATAACGCAAAGCTCATGGAGCTTGATATAGAAATACGCACGACGGTTTTGAACGGCGTGCGCGATACCCTGATTTTTGCCGACCGTTTCCCGATGCGCTATTTTACGCGCGAGTACGGGCTTAAATATTACGCTGCCTACCCCGGCTGCGCCTCGCAGACTGAGCCGTCGGCGAAAACCGTTGCGTTCCTGATAGACCATGTGCGCGAGGAGAATATCCCCGCCGTTTTGTATATGGAATTTTCAAACGAAAAGATGGCCGACGTCATATGCGAGGATACAGGCTGCAAAAAGCTCCCGTTTTACTCGGCACACAGCGTGACGGCGCGGCAGTTTGAGGACGGCATAACCTACCTTGATCTCATGCGCATGAATATTGAAACCCTTAAGGAGGCGCTTTACTGAAATGGCACAGATAACATGCAGGGACCTCAGCTTTGCCTATGACGGCGAAACGGTCCTGAGCGATATTGATTTTTCTCTCGATGCGGGCGCGTATCTGTGCATCGTCGGCGAAAACGGCTCGGGAAAGAGCACGCTTATGCGCGGCATTTTGGGGCTCAAGCAGCCGTCAAAGGGCGAAATTGTTTTTGAAAATCTCAAACCGACGGAGATTGGCTATCTCCCGCAGCAGACGCAGATACAGCGAGATTTTCCGGCCTCGGTGCGTGAGGTCGTGCTCTCGGGCAGACTGAATTCCATGCGCGGCAGAATGTTCTATAACGCCGAGGACAAGGCAGCAGCTGCGGCAAATATGGAGCGCCTCGGCATTGACGATATCGCCGACCGCTGCTATCTCGAACTCTCCGGCGGTCAGCAGCAGCGCGTTCTGCTTGCCCGCGCGATGTGCGCGACAAAAAAGCTTCTGCTGCTCGACGAGCCGGTAACGGGCCTCGATCCCGTTGCGGCAAACGAGATGTACAATCTCATTAAACTCGTAAACCTCTGCGATAACACGAGCGTTATCATGATATCGCACGATATCCATGCCGCAGTGCGTTACGCGACGCATATCCTGCACCTCGGACGCAGTCAGCTGTTTTTCGGCACAACGGCGCAGTACCGCGAGAGCGACCTTGCGCGCAGATTCGTGGGAGGGGCGAGAGTATGATAGATCTTATAAGAGAAATGTTTTCTTATCATTTCATGATCCGCGCCGTCGTTGTCGGTGTTTTGGTGTCGCTGTGCGCGGCTCTTTTGGGCGTATCGCTTGTCTTAAAGCGTTATTCGATGATAGGCGACGGCCTTTCGCACGTCGGCTTCGGCGCGCTGGCGATAGCGGCTGCAGCAAATATCGCGCCGCTGTATCTCGCAGTACCGGTGGTTGTCGCGGCGGCGTTCCTGCTGCTCAGGATAAATCAGAACAGCAAAATTAAGGGCGATGCGGCGATAGCACTCATATCGTCATCGGCGCTGGCCATCGGTGTCGTTACCGTATCGCTTACAACGGGCATGAACACAGACGTTTCAAACTACATGTTCGGCAGCATACTGTCTTTAAGCCGAGCCGACGCCGTTTTGAGCGTTATACTGTCCATAGCGGTGCTGTTGATGTTTGTCCTTCTGTACCCTCGCATATTCGCCGTCACTTTTGACGAGACCTTCGCGCGCGCGACAGGCACGAAGGCGCAGCTTATAAACAGCGTCATCGCGGTGCTCACGGCCGTTACCGTCGTCATCGGTATGCGCATGATGGGCGCGCTGCTCATCTCAAGTCTCATAATATTCCCGGCGCTGACGGCAATGCGGCTTTGCCGCAGCTTTAAGGCGGTGGTTATATGCTCCGGTGTCATATCCGTCGTGTGCTTTATCATCGGCATGGCTGTATCTTATGCATTCGAGCTTCCGTCCGGCGCGGCGATAGTCATTGTCAATATTATCGCTTTTGCGGCATTTTCTTTTGCAGCTTTACTAAA
>CAVGBM010000011.1:0-6594 GCA_963627445.1 Oscillospiraceae bacterium
TATCACTTCGTCGACGAGCTTCCGCTCACGCCGGTCGGCAAGGTCGATTACCGCAGGCTTGAAGAAATGGCGAACAAGGCAGGCAATTGATAAATATCTCCGGTCGTTGGATGGTGCAAGGCATCCGACGGCCGGAGATCTTTATTGTTTTATTTTCTAAGATTTTCACGCTCAGCCGGGACATTTCACGCTCGCTGCTCACTAGTGTTTGACTTTATGAGGCTTTGTTCGTATAATTGGTGTGATCAGAATTAGCATGGAGGTGTGATTTGCATTGCTGAGAATATTCGGAGACATCACCAAGTGTGCGCTCGCTTTTTCCGGCGGAACGGATTCGGCGTTTCTGCTTTATCAGGCGCTGCAGGAGGGCGTGGATGTAAAGGCCTACTACTGCAGATCGCAGTTCCAGCCGGAGTTTGAATACATGGATGCGCTGCGCCTTGTTAGGGAGCTGAATGCCGACTGCACGGTCATTGATCTTGATGTTCTGGCCGATGCAGATATCGCCGCAAATCCCCCGCTGCGCTGCGCTTTGTGCAAGCGGAAATTGTTCACAACACTTATCGCGCAGGCCGAGGCTGACGGCTACCCGGTCGTTATCGACGGTACGAACGCCTCCGACGACGAGGGTCAGCGCCCCGGCATTAGGGTGCTGCGCGAGCTTGGCGTTCGCTCCCCTCTTCGCGAGGCCGGGCTGACTAAGGACACGATTCGCCGCCTGTCAAAGGAGGCGGGGCTTTTCACATGGGACAAGCCCTCGTACTCCTGCCTTGCAACGAGGGTACAAACGGGTGTACGGTTAGGCTGTGACATTCTCGGCCGCGTCGAGAAGGGCGAAACGGCGCTCATGGACATGAGCTTTTCAAATTTCCGCCTGCGCACGGACGGAGTCAACGCCCGCCTCGAGGTTCCCGAGGCGCAGTTTGAGGCTTTCGTCACCCAAAGGCAGGCCGTGCTCGCCGTCCTCGGCGATCTGTTCAAGACAGTGAGCCTTGATCTAAAATACAGGGAGGTCTGACGCATGAGTCAAAAAGACATTTATGATATTCTGCGAGCCGTCCAAAGCGGGGATATCTCCGTAAACGAGGCAGCCGACAAGCTCAAGATGAAGCCGTTTGACGATATTGGCTATGCCAAGGTCGACCATCACCGGCAGCTGCGTCAGGGTGCATCGGAGGTCATTTACGGTCAGGGCAAGACCGCACAGCAGATGATCGGCATCGCAAAAAGCATGCTCAGCGTAGGGCAGCGCTCGATCATAGTTACGAGGCTCGACGAGAAGACAGCCGCCGAAGTTTCCCGCGAGCTTCCGCTGGATTACAGGGAAAACGCCCGCATTGGTCTCATCGGCGAAATGCCCGAGCCGGACGGTGCCGGAACGGTCGTCGTTGCATGCGGCGGGACGACCGATATCCCCGTTGCCGAGGAGGCGGCGCTCACCGCCGAGTTTTTGGGCAACAAGGTCGTCAGGCTGTATGATGTCGGCGTTTCGGGCATTCACAGGCTGCTTTCAAACCTTGAAACGCTCATATCTGCAAGGGTCATCGTCGCCGTCGCGGGCATGGAGGGTGCGCTTCCTGCTGCCATCGGCGGGCTTGTCGACTGCCCAGTTATCGCCGTACCCACAAGCGTCGGCTACGGCGCGTCGCTCAATGGCGTTGCCGCCTTGCTTTCCATGCTCAACTCCTGCGCCAGCGGCGTGAGCGTCGTGAACATCGACAGCGGCTTCGGCGGCGGGTACCTCGCTAGCATGATAAATCACATAGGAGTCAACAGATGAGAACTCTTTACATTGACTGCTCCATGGGCGCTGCGGGCGACATGCTCGCCGCCGCGCTTTACGAGCTTGTAGACGACAAGAAAAAATTCATTCGCACGGTCAATTCGCTGGGGCTCAAAAATGTCGCGATACGCGCCGAGCGCTGCCTCAGAAGCAGCGTTTCCGGCACGAGGATGCATGTTGACATTGACGGGCTTGAAGAGGATGAGCACGAAGCCGTGCCCTGTCATGAGCATCACAGTCTCAGTGAGATCGAGGCTCTGGTCGGCGGCCTGTCGGGCATATCGGACAAGGTGAAGAGCAATGTGATGGGCGTATACAGGCTCATCGCGCAGGCCGAGGCCGAGGTACACGGCGTGGAGGCTTCGATCGTGCATTTCCACGAGGTCGGGAGCCTGGACGCTATTGCGGATATAACCGCCGTGTGTCTTTTGATTGAGATGCTTTCCCCCGACAAAATCTGCGCCTCCCCCGTCAATTTGGGCAGCGGGCAGGTTCGCTGTGCCCACGGTGTGATGCCCGTGCCCGCACCGGCGACGGCGCTGCTGCTCAAGGGTATCCCCTCCTTCGGCTCGGATATTCGCACCGAGCTTTGCACCCCGACCGGCGCTGCGCTGCTGCGCTTCTTTGTAAACGAATTCGGCTCGATGCCCGAGATGGAGATAAGCTCTGTCGGATACGGCTTCGGCAAAAAGGAGTTCCCCACCCAGCTCAACGCGGTTCGCGCGATACTTGGCATCACGGGCAAAAGCGGTACGCAGGTCATCGAGCTTGTCTGCAATCTCGACGACATGACGCCGGAGGATATCGCCTTTGCCTCCGAGCAGCTGATGGCGCACGGCGCGCTCGATGCTTGGATTACGAACATCGGCATGAAAAAAGGCAGGCCGGGGATAATGCTGTCCTGCCTGTGCAGGGAGGCCGAGGAGCAGTCCTTCGTTGACTGCATATTCAAGTACACCACCACGCTGGGGATGAGAAAATACAAGCCGGAGCGGCATATCATGAACAGATACACCCGCGTGAAGGACACCGAGCTTGGCTCTGTGCGGATAAAGCACGGCGTTTACGGCGACCTTGAGACATCAAAGCCGGAATATGAGGACATCGCGGAGATAGCAAAGAAAAACGGCAAGAACCTGACCCAGGTGCGCACCGAGCTGTCCGCCGCCTCGGAAAAAGAATAAAAATCACCCGCTGCCATACACAGGCAGCGGGTTTGCACTTTAATAGTCATCCTCGTCTAAGGGCAGCTCAAACGCGGCGGAGAGGAACTGCCGCAGGGGCTCGAAGCGGCGGATGGCGGATGAGGCGGCGGAGGCGAAGGTGTTAAAGTCCGTCAGATCGTCGGGGGTGAATGCGTACTCGACGAGCCAGAACTTGTACTTGAGCCAATCGGCGGCGGGATGGTCAGGGCTGAAGCCCGTCGGAACGCGTTTGAGCTTTTGGCCGTACACGGCAAGGTCGTTTTCAAACACGATGTCGTCAAGCTCCTCGAAGTTCGTGGCAATGTAGCTGCGTAGGATGTTCAAATTCTTCGACTCCCACGGGTATGCGCCCGTCTCAAGATAGCAGCCCTCGTGCGAAATGTGCAGGTAGTAGCTCAGGGGCAGGAAGCTACTCTTTTTCGGTGAGAAATACGCACGGAACGCCGGATTGTACGGCTCCTTTGCCTTGCTGTAACGCATATCGCGTGGAATACGGTACATGAAATTCTTCGAGTTTTCAAACAGCAGCCTGTCGCCGAGCTCGGGCACCTGCTGCGCTATCTCGAGCTTCACCACGTCCAAAAGCGTGAGAAAATCCTCCTTTGCGTCGTCATAATCTGCGTGGTTATCGTGAAACCACGCTCTGTTATTATTTTTGCTCAGCGCCTCGGTGTACGCGAGCATTCTGTCAAAATTCATAATTACCTCGGAAATATTAATTTGCAAACCGATTTTACTACATCGGAAAAATGATGTCAAAGGGCTTTTATTGCGTCCGCACTTGTGGTATAATCGCTCCGTTATTAAGGACGGAGCGATCACATGAACAACACTAGAAAACTTATATATACAGCAATGATGACGGCTATCATCGCCGTCTGCTCGTGGATAAGCATACCGGCGGTCGTGCCGTTTACGCTGCAAACCTTTGCGGTGTTCTGCGCGCTCGGCCTTTTGGGCTGGAGCTGGGGCGCACTGTCGATCTCGGTGTACATTCTGCTCGGCGCATTCGGACTGCCGGTGTTCTCCGGCTTTGTCGGCGGCGTGGGGCATTTGGTCGGGCCGACGGCGGGCTATATCTGGGGCTTCCTTCTGGCAGCAGTCATTTACGGCATCGTGAAAAAGCTTTTGGGCAAGGCAAAATTTTCCGATTTTATCGCCCTGACGGCAGGACTTATCGGCTGCTACACTTTCGGCACGCTGTGGTTTGTGCATGTCTACACCGGCGACATGGACTACATAAAGGCGCTGTCGATGTGCGTATTCCCGTTTATTATCCCCGATCTTATTAAAATGTTCATCGCCTGCAAGCTCGTTGACAGGATAAAACCACACATTTTTTCGTGAGGTGACACTATGGCAATAAAAAAGATAGACTTTGCCGAGGCAAAGCAGATACTCGACACTAAACCCGACTGCATCATCGTTGATGTGCGCGAGGAGGAGGAATACATCACCGGCCACGCCGTGGGTGCGCTGCTGTTTCCGGTCGATGAGATAAACGATGTGAGCGCAATGATGCTCATCCCCGATATGAACAGACCGTATATCCTCTACTGCCGCTCGGGTCGCCGCAGTGCCGAGGCTGCGCTCAAGCTCGACGAGCTTGGCTACACGCAGCTATACGATGTCGGCAGCCTCATCGGCTGGCCGTATGGGTTGGAATAAAAAATGTGGAAAACCATTGGTTTTCCACATTTTTTGTTATCTTGCGGCTTTGCCTGCAAACAGATTCATTGCGATATATATGCCGATGAAAATCAAAATGCTTGCGCACAGGACGAGGTACATCGTCGTGATCTCGACCTTGTCTCCAAAGAAATAGATGTTGCAGTCGGCGCTGTCACGGATGGAGGAGACGACCTCTGTCTGGAAGCCAAGGCGCTCCATCTCGGTGAAGCTTCCCTGCATGGCGTGGTTGCGGATAAGGCTCGTGCCGTAGGTGCCCGGGAGAAAGCTCAGCACCTTTTGAAGCCCCTCGCCGAACGACGACATGGGCATGTACGCGCCGCAGATAAAGCCGTAGCCTGCGCTGACTATCGTGCCGACAGCGGATGCCTGCCCGTCAGTGGACAGGAAGAAGTTTACGCATGAGGATAGCGCCGTGCCGAACATGGTCAGGAGAAACACGTCGAGAAGCATCAGCAGCACATCGCCAGCGGTCATATACCAGCCGACGGCAGCGAGGTAACCGAGGCAGACCGCAAGCGCCGTGACGCTTATGATGAGCGTCGACAGAAGCGTAGACAGATAGTAGCTCAGCCCCAGCGTGCCGAGGCTTATCGGCGAGATGGTCAGATCGTGCCGCGCGCCCGAGGTCTTGTCCTTTATCATTAGAAGATTTGAACAGAACGCAACGGTGATGCAGCTGACGGCGAGTATCGAGGATATGAGCTGGCCGCCGACGCAGGCGTTTATGACAGCGTCCGAAACGCTCACGCCCGCAGCATCGAGCGCCGAGCGGAACGCACTGTCATACTCGTTTTTGAGAAATGAGGCATAAAGCACGAGCAGAATTGTCGGCGTGATGAGGGATGAAAAGAACATGCCCTTATCTTTAAAATAAAGCTTGGTGTTGCGCTTTACGAGTGCAAAAAGTCCAGTCATCTGCCCTCGCCCCCTTCCAGCACCTTGCCCGTCACGGCGAGGAATACATCGTCCATTTTGCCCTTGGTTATCTCATAATCACGGAAAACCTCGGGGTGCTTTATGATAAGCTCGGTGGCTGCGGCTGTATCGGGCACCATGATGCGATAGGCGTCCCGCACGGTGGTATACGGCTGTCCGAGGGTCTTGACGCTGTCCTCGGATGCGCCGTAGAGCGTGATAAAGTCGCCGGTGCAGCTGTTTTTGAGCTCAAGCGGCGTGCCCTCGGCGGCGATTTTGCCGTGGTCAAGGATGACGACATAGTCGGCATCGGCAGCCTCCTCCATGTAATGGGTCGTGAGGAAAACCGTCATGCCCTTGTCGCGGCGCAGGTGCTCGACAACGCTCCAGAGTAGGCTTCGGGTCTGCGGGTCAAGCCCCGTGGTAGGCTCGTCAAGTATTAGTATCTCCGGCTCGTGGAACAGCGCACGGGCAATGTCGATGCGCCGTCTCTGCCCGCCGGAGAGCTTGCCGACCGGGCGGCGCAGGAGATCTTCAAAGTTTAGAAGCTGCGCAAGCTCATTAAGCCTGCTTTTAAACGCCGCACCGCTTATGCCGTACAGCGCCGCGCGGCTTTCCAGGTTGTCTCCTACCGACAGCTCCTTATCCAAAACGGAGCTTTGGAACACAACGCCGAGGCTGTGTTTTACTTTATCGGGGTCACGGTCAATATCCGTGCCGCATATCTCAACGCTGCCGCCGTCACGCCCCAGCTGGCCGCATATGATGTTTATAGTCGTCGACTTTCCCGCACCGTTCACACCTAAAAACGCAAACAACTCGCCTTTTTTGACCTTGAAGCTCAGGTCGTTGACAGCTATCACATCGCCGAAATGCTTTTGCAGGTGCTCGATTTTTATAAGATCCGTCATATTGTTCCTTTCTAAGTTGATGGGAGTCGAACACTATCGGTTTTGACGGGCAGCTTTCCGCCCATGCTTCGCTAAATCCCTAGCCCAT
>CAVGBM010000012.1:0-6529 GCA_963627445.1 Oscillospiraceae bacterium
GCTTACATGTGCAGCTGCCTCGTTGCCGTCCATTGTTTTGAATTTTCTTGCCATAATTTCATCTCCACAAAAGTATTTTTATACTTGATTAAAGTCTAACACTTTGAAAAACGCCTGTAAACAGCAAAATACTACTATTTACGCATTAAATTTTCCTTGCCCTTTTGGGGACACTGTATTATAATATCTTAGTATTTGTATCAACTGGTAACAATGCATTGAGAGGAGACATTTCAATGGTTCATATATCAAACGAAAAGGGTACGATAAGTATCACCAGTGAAGTCTTTACGAACATTGCCGGCGTCGCGGCGACCAGCTGCTTCGGCGTGAAGGGCATGGCAGGTCGCAGCAAGGAAGGCGGTCCCCTCCAGCTTCTGAGAAGAGAATCCATGTCCAAGGGCGTGGAGACCCACTTTAACGATGACGACACTCTGTCGCTGGAGCTGCATATAGGCGTTGACAACGGCGTTAATATAAGCGCTGTGTGCCGCAGCATTATAAAGGAAGTCAGCTATAAGGTCGCAAAGGCCACCGGCGTTCCGGTCAAGAGCGTCGATGTGTATGTTGACACTGTGATAATCGGCTAATTATAATACTACTATTTCCTCCCGGAGGTGCTTTCTTTGAGAGATTACATCGACGCCGCAGCGTTTAAAAATATGATACTTTGCGCTGATGCGGCACTTGCAGAAAATACACAGATGATAAACGAGCTGAACGTGTTCCCCGTTCCCGACGGCGATACCGGCACGAACATGGGTCTTACCATGAATGCCGCCGCCACCGAGCTTCGCAAGAAGGAGCACTATGCCGTCGATGCCGTGGCCGACTGCGTTGCAAGCGCGCTTCTGCGCGGCGCACGCGGCAACTCCGGCGTTATCCTGTCGCTTTTGTTCCGCGGCATCTCCCGCAGATTAAAGGGCATGGAGACCATCGGCGCAAAGGAGCTCGCCGCCGCCATGAACGACGGTGTCGAGGCTGCCTACAAGGCGGTCATGAAGCCCGCCGAGGGCACCATACTCACGGTCGCACGCCTGGCCGCTGCTTCGGCGGTTGAGTTTGCAAAGACCTCCGAGGATATCGAGATGATGCTCGAGGTGTCCAACAAGACGGCTGAGGAAGCCCTTGAGGACACCGTTAATCAGAACCCCGTTCTGCGCAAGGCAGGCGTGGTGGACGCGGGCGGCAAGGGCTACATAGTCATCTTCGGTGCTATGCTCGCCTACCTCAGAGGCGAGGTACAGGCTCCCACCAAGGCTATAGACCACTCCGTCATCGCAAACGAAAGCGGCGCATTCGATGTGTTCGACACCTCCGAGATAACCTACGCGTTCGACACCGTGTTCATCGTCCGCAAGAACGAGCCGAATGTCGACCTCACCCCGTACCGCGCCTACCTTTCCAGCATCGGCGACAGCCTTGTTATAGGCGAGGACGACGAAGCCTTCAAGGTACATGTGCACACCAATATTCCCGGCGAGGCGCTCACCAAGGCGCAGAAGTACGGCACGCTCGAACTTGCAAAGATCGAGAACATGCGCACGCAGTATGAGGATATCATGGCAGGCCGCAAGGCACAGAGCACGGACGACCTTGACGCTATCGAGCGTGAGCTCGAGGGCGAGGAGGAGACCGTTGCCGCTCCCGTAAAGCGCTGCGGCGTTGTCGCCATCTGCGCAGGCGAGGGCATGGCACAGCTGTTCCGTGAGCTTGGAGCGGACACCATCGTAACCGGCGGTCAGACCATGAATCCGTCTACCGACGATATACTCAAGGAGATAAACCGCACCCCGTCCGAGGTCGTGTTCGTTCTCCCGAACAACAAGAATATAATCATGGCGGCAGAGCAGTGCATCCCCATCTGTCAGGACAAGCAGGTCGTCGTCATTCCCACAAAGACCGTGCCCCAGGGCATCACCGCGATGCTGAACTTTAACCCCGATGACGAGGTCGAGGAGATAACCGAGGCTCTTGGCGAGGCAATAAAGAGCGTGCACACCGCACAGGTCACCTATGCTGCCCGTGACTCGGACTTTGACGGTCACATCATCCACGCAGGCGAGTATCTGGCGCTGCTTGACGGCAAGCTCATCGGCAGCTACACGGATATGAAAAAGCTCATGGACGAGCTTGGCGAGGCGGCATCGGAGCTTGACCCCGAGCTTGTGACGGTGTACTACGGCGAGGATGTCGATGAGGAGACCGCGAACGAAACGGCGGCGGCTCTGGAAAGTGGTCTGCCGGATGCCGAGGTAACGGTGGTAAACGGCGGCCAGCCGGTCTACTACTACATGATCTCAATAGAGTAAACAAAAAGGCAGTTCGGACGAGCTGCCTTTTATAATTATTGAAAAGAAAAATGTTATATAATATAATAGTACAAGAAACCTCTTTGGAGCGAATTATGGATACACTTAATTTGAACATTCCCATTACGACGGAGCTCATTTTCGGACTTCGCATCGTGCTTGCGGGCATATGCGGCATGCTCATCGGCATCGAGCGCACCCGCAGGCTCAAGGAGGCGGGCATACGCACCCATGCGATGGTCGCCTGCACGGCATGCCTTTTGATGATACTTTCAAAATACGGCTTTTCAGACCTCGTTAACGCCGACGGAAGCTTATACAGCGGCGTTGACACCGCAGACCCCGCCCGCATAGCTGCGCAGGTCATAAGCGGCGTGAGCTTTCTCGGTGCAGGCGTTATTTTCAAGGCCGGCAGCACCATAAAGGGGCTCAACACCGCATCCGGCATATGGGCAACGGCCGGTATCGGCATGTGCCTTGGCGCGGGGCTGTACCTTGCGTCGATATTCACGACGATTATCGTGCTTGCGCTTCAGTACATGTTCCACCGCTATAATTTCAGCAAGGACACCTATGTCACGAATGTCGTGTCCGTCACGATGCGCAATTGGGGCACGGGCATAACGCAGATGCGCGCCATGCTCGACGAGATGAACGCCAGCGTTTTTGAAAGCGAGGTCATCCGCAACGAAAACGGCACCGTCACCTTTAACCTCAGCTTTAAGTCGCCCAAGGCGCTGACCTCGGAGTCGACGCTTGCGTACATGGACGCTCACCCCGAGGTGCTGTCGTTCGAGTCGCTGCCTATACTGTAAACGGAGGAGAAAGAAATGCCCGACTTTTCGCATTTTAATGATTACGGCCACGCAAGGATGGTCGATGTCTCGGCGAAAAACGACACTGCGCGCACCGCGATCGCGGCAGGACGCGTGCGTGTGAACGCGGAGACCTTCAAGCTCATAAAGACCGGCGGCATGAAAAAGGGCGATGTCCTCGGCACGGCGCAGATAGCCGGTATCATGGGCGCAAAGAAAACGTCCGATATCATCCCCATGTGCCACCCAATCATGCTCTCGGGCGTGGACATTGAGTTCACGATGAACGAGGAGTTGTGCTCGGTGGACATACTGGCCACCGCAAAATGCACCGGCGCGACGGGCGTTGAGATGGAAGCGCTCACGGCGGTATCCGTTGCGGCCCTCACGGTCTACGACATGTGCAAGGCCGTGCAGAGGGACATGCAGATAACCGACATTCGCCTTTTGCGCAAGACCGGCGGCAAAAGCGGCGATTTTATAAACAAAACGGAGTAATCATATGAAAACTGTCGTCATCATCGGCGGCGGCGCATCGGGCATGATGGCGGCGCTGTCGGCAGCGGAGGACCCGGACAACAGAATAATCCTGCTCGAGCGGCAGCAGCGCGTGGGCAGAAAACTTCTTGCGACCGGCAACGGCAGGTGCAACCTCACGAATGTGGGCGCTGCGCCGGAAAATTACCACGGCGAGCAGCCGGGCTTTGCCGTGCCCGCGCTGGAGAGCTTTCCACCGGAAAGAGTGCTGGAGTTTTTCCGCGGGCTGGGGCTTCTCACCGTCACGGAGTACGGCGGCAGGGTCTACCCGCTGTCAAACTCGGCAAACAGTGTTGTGGATATCCTGCGCTTTGCGCTCGAGCGTGACAATATCGAGGTGCGCACCTCGTGCCCTGCTCGTGAGATATACAGAAACGGCGAGGGATTCAATATAAAGACCGATGACGGCACTATAAGTGCAGACTACCTCATCGTCGCCTGCGGCGGCGCTGCGGGCGCGAAGCTCGGCGGCGTGACCGACGGCTACGAGCTTTTAAAAATGCTCGGCCACAAGCGCACGGCGCTGCGTCCGTCGCTCGTGCAGCTCGTGACAGACCCTACATATCCGCGCTCTTTAAAGGGTGTGCGCGCGCAGGCGGCGCTGCGCCTGACAAGTGGCAGTGAGCTTTTGGGCGGCAGCCGCGGCGAGCTTCAATTCACCGAAACGGGGCTATCCGGCCCTGCGGCCTTCGATATCTCCCGCGCGGCCTCGTTCTGCGGCGAGGGCGGCGTAGTTCACATTGACCTGCTGCCGGACTACAGTGTTGACGATATAGTGAAGCTTCTTGCGGATAAAGCAGCGGCGATGCCGAGGCTATCTGCCGAGGAGCTTTTGACCGGCGTTCTCCATAACCGCTTGGGCAAAATGCTCGTGAAATTTGCGCAGATAAGCCCAAGCCGCAAGCTCTGCGAGCTTACGGAGACCGAGCTGCGCACCGTGGCGGGAGCGTGCAAAAATTTTGAGCTCAAGCTCCACGGCGTTGAGGGTTTCGACTCGGCTCAGGTGACGGCGGGCGGCATTAAGACCACCGGCGTTAACCCGCAGACGATGGAGAGCTGGTTTGTGCCGAACCTGTTCATCTGCGGCGAGGTTCTGGACGTTGACGCCGACTGCGGAGGCTACAATTTGCAGTGGGCGTGGGCGAGCGGCTACACGGCAGGGAGGCTCGGGAAATGATACTTGTGCGAAACCTGCGTCTCGGTGCAGATGAGCCCGAGGACAAGCTCAAAAGGCTTGCAGCAAAGGAGCTCGGCGTTCCCGAGCGGGATGTGCTGAGCCTTAAAATTACGAAAAAATCACTGGACGCGCGCAAGAAAAACGACATCCACCGGCTGTATGCCGTGGCGGTGAAGCTAAAGGGCGAGGAGCGTGTGCTCAAAAAAACGCACAGCAAAAATGTCTGCCCGTATGAAAAATTCAGCTACGAGATACCGAAGCTGAATGCCGAAAAGCGCCCCGTCATCGTCGGCTTCGGCCCTGCGGGGATGTTTGCGGCGCTGGTGCTCTCCAAGGCGGGGCTTAAGCCTATCGTCATCGAGCGTGGGCGTGATGCCGAAGCCAGAGCGCAGGCAGTCGAGCGCTTTCGCAGCGGCGGCGCGCTCGACCCCGAGTGCAACGTGCAGTTCGGCGAGGGCGGAGCGGGAACTTTCTCCGACGGCAAGCTCAACACCGGCATAAAGGATAAGCGCATCATCTGGATGCTCGAGCAGTTTGTCGAGCACGGCGCGCCCGAGCATATACTTTACGATGCAAAGCCGCATATCGGCACGGATATTTTAATTAATGTAGTGCAGAGCCTCCGCAAAACCATCATCGCAAACGGCGGCGAGGTGCGCTTTTCAAATAAGCTCACGGGGCTCAAAATTGATAAAAACCGCCTTGTAGGCATCGAGGTCAGCTCCCCCGATGGGGCGTATACCATCGACTGCGACAGCGTCATTCTCGCCATCGGCCACTCGGCGAGGGATACATTCGAAATGCTCAATGACAGCGGCATTCCCATGCAGCCCAAGGCGTTTTCCATGGGCGCGCGCATCGAGCATAAGCAGGCGGACATTGACCGCGCGCAGTACGGCGCAGAGCTTAAAAACCTGCCCGCTGCCGACTATTCGCTGAATGTTCATTTTGATGACGGCGAGAGTGCATACACCTTCTGCATGTGCCCGGGCGGCGAGGTCATCGCCGCAGCGTCGGAAGAAGGCGGCGTTGTCACAAACGGCATGAGCCGCTCAAGGCGCGACGGCGAGAACGCAAACGCCGCCTTGCTCGTGACCTTAACGCCCGAGGACTTTCCCTATGACGGCGTTCTCGGCGGCATGTACTGGCAACGTGAAATTGAGAAAAAGGCGTATGATCTGGGCTCCGACTACAAAGCCTGCGCACAGACTGTGGGCGACTTTCTCGCCCATACCCCGAGCACAAAGGCGGGCGCGGTCATGCCGAGTTACAAGCCGGGTGTACATTGGGGCGATATTCGCAGTGTCCTGCCGGGGAAGATAACCTCCGTTATGGAGCGGGCGATACCCGAGCTTGGCAAAAAGCTCAAGGGCTTTGACTTGCCCGATGCGGTGCTCACTGCGCCCGAGACGCGCTCGTCCTCGCCCGTGCGCATTTTGCGGGATGTTGACCGGCGCTCGGAAATTCGGGGGCTTTACCCCTGCGGAGAGGGTGCAGGCTACGCCGGAGGCATCACCTCTGCCGCCGTCGACGGCATGAAATGCGCCGAAAGCTTAATGAGCACATTATAGATCATCAAGACCGTGCACAAGATATCGTGCACGGTCTTATCTTGTGCTCAAAATATTTTGGTTCAATCATTTTTCTTGTGGGATTGAAGTGAAGTAGGATATGCGTGGAAGCCCCCG
>CAVGBM010000013.1:0-28224 GCA_963627445.1 Oscillospiraceae bacterium
ATTTCTGATGTTATAAAATTTGCGCCCGATAAAAATTAAAACGGATGCACCGATGGATGCATCCGTTTTATGCTTGTAAAAAAAGCCGCCTGTGAAAACAGGCGGCTTTGATGTTAAATTATCATCCGAACAGGTTCTTGAAGAAGTCGATGACCTTGTTCACAAACTCGGTGACGGTGTCGGCGGCTTGGGAGAGGAACTTTTCGACCGAGCCCTTGGTGTCGGCAATATTTTTGATGTACTGCTGCACCTGCTCGACCTTCTCCTTAAGCGCGGAGACATCGAGCTTTTCAAGCGAGCGGCAGAGGCTGATAAGCTGATCTATCTGCGAATCGTTGAGCGTGACCTCGTACTTTTCGGCGATCTGCTTTATCTGCTCGCGCAGCTCGTCGTCGGTCATATCCTTGGTCTGATCGAGGATGAGCTTGAGCTCATTGACGATCGCAGTGGAGTCTGCGCTGCCTATCTCATCTGCAAGCTCGGCGGTTATGGTGAGCTCCTTTGTGCCGACGAGCTTTGCGTCCTCGTCAAGCTTCTTGCCGGTAATGTCCTCATACGCCATGTAGATGCCGGTGAGGGCGGCCGTACCGGAGACCTTGTAGGGAGCGACGATCTTGACATCGGCATCGGTGATGCCGGCGGTGACCATGGCGTTCATGTACATGTCGGCAGTGCACCAGGTGATGTTTTCGACCGAGACATCAAGTCCCTCGCCGGTGCCGGCTGCCTCAATGTAGATGCAGGATATCGACCTTGTGCCGATGAGGCTTTCGTCGACCTGACCTTCAAGGTACTTGCGCTCGTCTGCGTTTGTAACGGTAAGCTCCTTGACCTCGCCGCGCTCGATGCCGAAGGATTTGTACACGGTGGCGATCTCGTCGCTGTCAAGGTCGGCACCGATGACCGTGCGGCTGTCGGAAATGTTGTCGGCATAGCAGACGCTGCTGCCGATCAGCATAAGGGCAAGGACAAGTGAAGTGATTTTTTTCATAAAGCATTTTTCCTTTCACTGGGGTATGACGATTTTAGTATAACCCGACTTCAATTGTGTTAACTAACTATGAATTAATCTGATTATTAACAATAAAAAACTATTGACATAGAAAAATATATATGCTAGATTATTTTCATCAATTCCCGTGAAACCCCAAGAATCTCAGGAGACTGGGGGCGGAGGAAGCTCTGGAGAATCCCGAAAGGGTGCCGAAGGTGTAAGGCGAAAGCCGAATCTCTCAGGCCAAAGGACAGAGGAAGCATAAATATTTATATGTTTTCGATAATGTCTCCGGAGCTGCTGAATTTAGTTCAGCAGTTTTTTGTTTTGGAGGAAAGAAAGATGGAAGCAAAACTGTACGAAATCGTATGTCAGATAAACACTTATCTGTCCAACTACATGCTCATTTTCCTGCTCGTCGGCTGCGGTCTCTGGTTCTCTATAAAGACCAGATTCGTTCAGGTACGCTGCTTCGGCGAGGCGTGGCGCAAGGTGTTCGGAAACTTCAGCCTCAAGGGCGATAAGCACAAAAGCGGCATGAGCTCTTTCCAGGCTCTGACCACTGCTATCGCAGCTCAGGTCGGTACCGGCAACATCGTCGGCGCATGCGGCGCTATCCTCATCGGCGGCCCGGGCGCAATCTTCTGGATGTGGATCATCGCCTTCTTCGGCATGGCTACTATCTATGCCGAGGCGGTTCTCGCTCAGAAGACCCGTGTCATCAATGCTGACGGCAGCGTTTCCGGCGGCCCTGTTTACTACATCAAGACCGCGTTCAAGGGCAAGTTCGGCAAGTTCCTTGCAGGCTTCTTCGCCGTTGCACTCATCCTCGCCCTCGGCTTCATGGGCACCATGGTCCAGTCCAACTCCATTGCCGAAAGCTGCACCAGCGCATTCAACATCCCCGGCTGGGTGAGCGGCCTCATCGTTGCAGTCGTCGCAGGCTTCATCTTCCTCGGCGGCACTCAGCGCCTTGCTGCTGCGACCGAGAAGATAGTCCCCGTCATGGCAGTTCTCTACATCGTCGGTGGACTTGTAGTTATCATCGCACGCATCAAGTTCATCCCCGAGACCTTCGCAATGATCTTCAAATACGCATTCGACCCCACCGCAGTCCTCGGCGGCAGCATCGGCGCAGCCCTCATGGCAGCTATCTCGCAGGGCGCAAAGAGAGGCCTCTTCTCCAACGAGGCCGGTATGGGCTCTACCCCCCACGCACACGCACAGGCAAATGTCAAGTGCCCGCATGAGCAGGGCATCGTCGCAATGATGGGCGTGTTCATCGACACCTTCATCGTTCTGACCATGACAGCCCTTGTCGTTATCTCCACCCTCTACACCGGCGACGGCGTGCTCGCAGCAGGCGTTGCAAACGGCGTTCCTGAGGGCATCGCAAAGACCAACATGGCACAGCTTGCATTCGGAAGCGTGTTCGGAAGCGGCTTCGGCGGCGCATTCGTTGCCATCTGCCTTCTGTTCTTCGCATTCTCGACCATCATCGGCTGGAACTTCTTCGGCCGCATCAATGTTGAGTATCTATTCGGCAAAAAGGCAGTTATCCCTTACTCGATAATCGCGATCATCTTCGTCGTCCTCGGCTCACTTCTGCAGAACGACCTCGTCTGGGAGCTGACCGATATGTTCAATAACATCATGGTCCTGCCCAACGTCATCGCGCTTGTTGCCCTCTCGAGCCTCGTTGCCAAGAGCGCAAAGCTTCAGAACACCGAAACACTCGAAAAGTAAAGAATGTCACCCCAAAAGACGACCCGTTCGGGTCGTCTTTTTTTCGCCGTATTTGAGGCTGCGATACTTGCGAAGTTTGAAATATGGTGGTAAAATAAATCGTTTAGAAAATGTTTGGAGGTTTGACCATGAGCAGGATAAAGGATATAAGCCTTGCGCCTTCCGGCGAGATGAAGATAAATTGGGTGGAGCGCAATATGCCCGTTTTGCGCGGCATTGGCGAAGATTTTAAGAGGGAAAAGCCCTTTGCCGGTATGAAGGTCGCGCTGTCTGTGCACCTTGAGGCAAAGACCGCTTACCTGTGCCGTGTCATGGAAATGGGCGGTGCCGAGATGTATGTCACCGGCTCAAACCCCCTTTCAACTCAGGATGATGTCGCGGCGGCGCTGGTTGCCGGCGGCATGAATGTGTTTGCCGAATACGGCTGCTCGATGGAGCAGTATGAGCAGTGCCTTGAGGAGGTCTTGAAGGTCGGCCCCAATATCATCATCGACGACGGCGGTGACCTTGTACACCTCATGCACACGAAGTACGCAGACCTCATCCCCAACGTCATCGGCGGCTGCGAGGAGACTACGACCGGTATAAACCGGCTTAAAATAATGTCACGAAAAGGGGAGCTCAAGTTCCCCATGGTCATGGTCAACGACGCTGACTGCAAGCACATGTTCGATAACCGCTACGGCACGGGTCAGTCCGTGTGGGACGGCATCTGCCGCACAACGAACCTCATCGTTGCGGGCAAGTATGTCGTCATCTCCGGCTACGGCTGGTGCGGCAAGGGCGTAACGCTGCGTGCAAAGGGCTTGGGCGCAAAGGTCATCGTCACCGAGACAGACCCCGTGCGCGCACTTGAGGCTGTCATGGACGGCTACGAGGTCATGCCCATGACCGAGGCTGCCAGGATCGGCGATATCTTCTGCACCGTCACCGGCGGCAGGGATATCATCACTGCCGAGCATTTCCCACTCATGAAGGACGGCGCTATCCTTTCAAATGCCGGTCACTTCAATGTCGAGGTCGACATGGAAGCGCTCGAAAAGATGGCGGTCAGGAAATACGAGGCTCGCCATAACATCCAGGGCTATGTCATGCCCGACGGCAAGACGCTGTTCACCATCGCCGAGGGCAGGCTCGTGAACCTCGCCGCGGCCGACGGTCATCCGGCGGAGATCATGGACATGAGCTTTGCCATCCAGGCGCTTTCGGCGCAGTTCCTGGCGCTTAATAAGGGCAAGCTGGCTGCCGATGTCGTGGCCGTGCCCAAGGATATAGACGAAGCTGTTGCACGGCGCAAATTAAAGGCAATGGGCGTTGAGATAGACACCCTCAGCCGCGCTCAGGCCGACTATCTCGGCAAATAATTCTGCCAAAGCAAATTCCCGAAGGGAGGTTCGGCAATGGACAACATTGAGAACATGGACTTTGAAGCCATCCACGAAAAGCAGTCTGACGAGCTGATGGAGCTATTAGACTCCCGCCGCATGAAGGAGCTTCAAACCCGCCTTGAGGACATGAACGAGTTCGATGTTGCGGAGTTTTTGTCTGAGATAGGGGACAACAGGATGCCGATGGTGTTCCGCCTTTTGTCAAAGGAGACGGCGGCCGATGTTTTCGCGAACTTCGACGCTCCCGAGCAGGAGCAGATAATAAACTCCATAACCGACTCTGAGCTGTCAGCCATTATCGAAGAGCTGTATGTCGACGACGCTGTCGACATGATGGAGGAGCTTCCGGCGAATGTCGTCAAGCGTGTCATGCGCACGGCAACGCCCGAGACGAGAAGGCTTATAAACCAGTACCTAAATTACCCCGAGAACTCTGCCGGCAGCATCATGACCGCGGAGTTTGTCGACCTTAAAAAATACATGAACGTGCGGGAGGCCATAGCCCGCATCAGACGCATCGGCGAGGACAAGGAGACTATCTATATCTGCTTTGTCACCTCCGCTGACCGCAAGCTTGAGGGTGTCGTGTCCGTCAAGGATCTTCTTTTAAATGACGATGAAACGGTCATTGAGGATATCATGGACACGAATGTCATCTTCTGCATGACCCATGACGACCAGGAGGAGGTCTCCGAGAAGATCTCCGACTACGACCTCATGGCGATACCCGTCGTCGACAAGGAAGGCCGCCTCGTCGGCATAGTCACCGTTGACGATATCATCGACGTTCTCGAACAGGAGACCACCGAGGACTTCGAGATCATGGCCGCAATGACACCGTCTGATAAGCCGTACTCGCGCACCGGTGCCATCGACATGTGGAAAAACCGCGTGCCGTGGCTGCTTTTCCTCATGCTCTCGGCGACATTTACCACGATGATACTCAACTCCTTTGAGGATGCGCTTGCCGTGCAGGCGGTGCTCATAGGCTTTATCCCCGTCATTATGGGCACGGGCGGCAACTCCGGCGCGCAGTCCTCGACGGCGATAATCCGAAGCCTGTCGCTCGGCGATACCGAACCTGAGGATGCCCTGAAGGTCGTCTGGAAGGAGCTGCGTGTCGCGATCTTGTGCGGCCTCACGCTTGCTGTGGTCAATTTTGTGAAAATGCTGCTGGTGGATAATCTTCTTTTGGGTAACCCCGATGTTGACTACACCATAGCGCTGATAGTAAGCCTTGCCATCGTGTTTACCGTCATGTTCGCCAAGGCCGTCGGCAGCTTCCTGCCCATGCTGGCAGAGAAGATAGGGCTTGACCCCGCGGTCGTTGCAACGCCGCTAATTACCACCATCTCCGACGCTGTGTCGCTGCTTATTTATCTTGAAATTGCAAAGGTGTTTCTCCATATATGATAGTTTTGTTTGAAAAGATGGCAATGCTGGTCATCCTGCTTGCCTTAGGCTACTTATGCGCAAGGATGAAGCTTGTCGGCCCGGAGTTTAACAAGGGTCTGAGCAAGCTCGTCATGAATTTGTTTCTGGTCGCAATGATCCTGTCCTCGGTCATAAATAAGGACATGGAGCTGTCCGGCTCAGAGGCACTGACCGGCTTTTTGATGCTGGCGCTGATGGTCGTCATCTGTCTCGGCATCGGCTTTATAAGTCCGACGGTGCTTCGCATCAAGGACGGCGACCGCGGCATGTACCGCATGCTCGTTTCGTTTATGAATAACGGCTTCATGGGCTTCCCGCTCGTTGCCGCCATCTACGGCGAGGGTGCTGTATTCTTCGCCTCGCTCTCGAATATCCCGTTTAACCTGCTTTTGTACTCCGTGGGTGTCATGTTCCTGCGCGAGGACGGGCACGGCGAGAAGTTCAAGCTCAAGGACGCGATAAACGCGCCCATGATCGCGACGCTTATTGCGGTCATCATCTTCGTGTTCAAGATCCCTATGCCGACGCTTATCGACGATACGGTCGACACCATCGCGGCTGCGACCGTGCCGCTTTCGATGATGTGCATCGGCCTGTCGCTGGGCTCGGTGTCCCTCAAGGATGCCTTCGTCCACCCGAGACTTTACGGCCTGAGCTTCATGCGCCTTGTCGTTGCGCCGCTCGTCGTGTGGTTTATAATGCATTTTTTTGTCACGAACCCCGTCATCCTCGGCACAATAGTCGTGCTCTCATCCTGCCCCTCGGCGGTCGTCTGTACCATCCTCGGCATCGAAAACGGCCGAGACGGCATCGAATCCTCGGAAGCGGTGTTCCTGTGCACTGTGCTTTCCATGATAACGATACCGCTTCTGGTCTCAGTCTTGAATCTGTAAACAAAACAGCCTGCTGCTAAAACGCAGCAGGCTGTTTTTTATATTATCTTGTTATCTTGTCGGGGTCTCCTGACCTGTGAGGTTCATGTATTCATCGAACGAGCACATGCGGTCGATGATGCCGTCGTCGGTTATCTCGATGATGCGGTTTGCAACGGTCTGCGTGAGCTGGTGGTCATGGCTTGCGAAAATGATGTTATACTTAAACGCCTCCATGCCGTTATTGAGCGCCGCAATGCTTTCAAGGTCAAGATGGTTCGTCGGCTGGTCAAACAGCAGCACATTTGCGCCCGAGAGCATCATCTTGCTTATCATGCAGCGCACTCTTTCGCCGCCCGAGAGCACCTTGACGGGCTTGTACACATCGTCGCCCGAGAAAAGCATCCTGCCAAGGAAGGTGCGCAGGTAGCTTTCGCGCTTATCGTCACTGAACTGGCGCATCCAGTCCATAAGGTCGTAGTCGCAGTTTTCAAAGTAGCTGTTGTGATCCTTGGGGAAGTACGCCTGCGTGGTGGAAGCGCCCCACTTTACCGTGCCGGAGTCAGGCTCCTCCTCGCCCATGAGAATTTTAAACAGCATCGTGACGGCAAGCTCGTTTTTGCCGAGAATGGCGATCTTATCCTCCTTGCCGACGATAAAGCTTATGTTGTTTAAAAGCTTCACGCCGTCAACGGTCTTACTGACTTCGGTGACAAACAGCCTGTCCTTGCCCGGCTCGCGGTCGGCCTTAAATCCGACCCACGGGTAGCGCCTGCCGGATGCGGGCAGCTCCTCAACGGTGAGCTTGTCAAGGAGCTTTCTGCGGCTGGTCGCCTGGCGGGACTTTGATTTGTTTGCCGAGAAGCGAGCGATAAAGCCCTGCAGCTCGGCGATCTTCTGCTCGGCCTTCTTGTTCTGATCCTTGATGAGCTTCTGCATGAGCTGGCTGGACTCGTACCAGAAGTCGTAGTTGCCGACGTACATTTTGATCTTGCCATAGTCGATATCAACTATGTGGGTGCAGACATTATTGAGGAAGTAGCGGTCATGCGACACGACGAGCACCGTGCCCTCGTAATCCATGAGGAAATCCTCGAGCCACACGACGCTTGCGAGGTCGAGGTTGTTCGTAGGCTCGTCGAGCAGAATGATATCCGGTGAGCCGAACAGCGCCTGCGCAAGCAGCACCTTGACCTTCATCCTCGGGTCCATGTCGCTCATGAGCGTGTCGTGGTAAGCGGGTGAAACACCGAGACCCTGCAAAATTCGGCTTGCGTCGGACTCTGCCTCCCAGCCGCCGAGCTCGGCAAACTCCTCCTCCAAAACGGCGGCTCTCAGGCCGTCCTCATCGGAGAAGTCGGGCTTATCGTAGATTGCGTCCTTTTCCTTGCCGCAGTCGTAAAGCCGCTGGTTGCCCATGATGACGGTGTCCATGACGGTGTACTCGTCATACATGTTCTGATTTTGCTTCAAAACCGACATGCGCTTTTTCGGAGCGATGTTAACAGAGCCGGTAGACGGCTCGAGCTCGCCCGAGAGAATTTTTATAAATGTCGACTTACCTGCGCCGTTTGCGCCGATAATGCCGTAGCAATTGCCTGCGGTAAATTGCAGGTCGACACGGGAAAACAAAATGTTGCCCGCAAAATTTATCGATAGATCGTTAACTGTGATCATGCGCTTCACCTCAAATTTCGTGATAAATTTTATTTTATCATATAATGGCTTCAAATGGCAATGCCTTTGCGGAATTTTTGAGCTTTTATGAGCCAAATTAAATTCGAGGTGAAAAGCATGGGCGGAGACATTTTTCTTGCGGCGTTTATCCCGATCGTCTGCGGCGTTTTGGTATCGTACATCGTCACGCGTGTGCGGGCGCACTTTGCGCAGCGCAAAAAACCAACAGGCTCGCAGCACGACGATTCCGACTTGTAAGTTGGGGAAGCGTATGGTATCATATTTTTGAGGTGAGGCAATGAGTATTTCGTTTAATGCAGGGGTGTTTTCACTCTGCACTGATACCGTAAGCTACATATTCCGCATAACAAAATTTAAGCATTTAGAGCACATCCATTTCGGCGAAAAAATGCCCGAGGGGGATGCAGAGCCTCTTGCCGTCAAGCACGATATCCAGCTTGGCAGCAGCATCATGTACGACCCGTCGGACGACAATTACTGCCTTGATAACCTGTGCCTTGAGTGGTCGGGTGTCGGCAGGGGAGATTATCGCCAAACGCCGATAGAGCTCAAAATGCCCGACGGCAGCTTTGCATGCGATTTTATCTACGACAGCCACGAGATAGTCTCCGGCTGCGTGCCCATGCAGAGCCTGCCCAATGCCTATGACGACGAAAACGAGGCGGAAACGCTCATTGTGACGATTAAAGAGCGCTCTAACGCCGTGACGCTCAAGCTCTACTACACCGTTTTCCCGCACAGCAATGTCATCGCCCGCAGAAGCGTGCTCATAAACGCCAGCGGTGCGGATATATCCCTTCGCAGGTTCATGAGCATGTCCGTTGACATGGCTGACCGCGGCTTTAATATGGAGACCTTTGACGGCGGCTGGATAAAGGAGACGCACCGCCATGTGCGCCCCGTTGAGTACGGAATGTATGTAAACTCCTCCACCACCGGCGCATCGTCAAACCGCCACAACCCGGGCTTTTTGCTGTCGGAAAGAAACGCCTGCGCCGACTACGGCAGGGTGTGGGGCTTTAACCTCGTCTACAGCGGCAACCACTTCGGCATGGTCGAAAAATCAAATCACGACCTTGTGCGCGTGCAGCTGGGCATAAACCCGCACTGCTTCGACTGGACGCTGCACGACGGCGAGAGCTTTGAAGCTCCCGAGGCGGTCATGACCTTCTCCGATGCGGGCTATAACGGCTTGAGCCGCAACTTTCACGATTTTGTCAACAATAACATCGTTCGGGGCGATTGGAAAAACATCGAGCGTCCTGTCCTTATAAACGACTGGGAAGCCTGTTTTTTTAAATTCACCCGCGGAAAGCTTCTGAAACTGGCACGCAAAGCGAAGTCTTTAGGCGTAGAGCTTTTCGTCCTTGACGACGGCTGGTTCGGCGATCGGAACACCGACACGGCAGGGCTGGGTGACTATGATGTTAATCTGAGGAAGCTGCCGGGCGGCCTCGGTGATTTTTCAAAGCGCATTGAGGATATGGGCATGCGCTTCGGCCTGTGGTTCGAGCCCGAGAGCGTGAATGTCGATTCAAAGATCTACCGCGCGCACCCCGACTGGGCGATAAAGCCGCCGAAGGGCAAGCCGAGCTTCGGACGCAATCAGCTGCTGCTCGACCTGACGCAAAGCTGTGTTCGGGACTATATCGTCGAGTCTGTCGGCGGTGTGCTCGACTCGGCGAAGATAAGCTATGTAAAGTGGGACATGAACCGCCATATGTCGGACGCGTATTCAAAGCAGCTTGACAACCAGGGCGAGTTTTACCATCGCTATATCCTCGGCCTGTATGAGATACTCGGCAGGATATTTGAGCCGCGGCCGCATATCCTGTTTGAAAGCTGCTCCTCGGGCGGCAACCGCTTTGACCTCGGCATGCTGTGCTACTCGCCGCAGGTATGGTCATCGGACGACACAGACCCCATCGAGCGGCTTGACATTCAGGGCGGCCTGAGCTATCTATACCCGCAGTCGACCATGGGCGCACATGTTTCCGCAGCGCCGCACCAGCAGACTCTCAGAGACACGCCGCTGTCGACACGCTTCAATGTCGCCGCCTTCGGTGTCCTCGGCTATGAGCTGGAGTTTAAGTACATGAGCCGCGTTGAGCTCAAGGAGATAAAAGGGCAGATCGAGTTTTATAAAAAGCACCGCAGAACCCTGCAATTCGGGCGGTTTTACCGCTTTGACGAGCGCAAGGACAACAAGGTGCACTGGCAGATATCCGCACCCGACGGCTCAGAGCACATCGTCGGCCATTTTCAGAAACTGTGCACCGCCTCCGAGGGCTATGACGAGCTGCCGGTCAAGGGCTTGGACAAAAACGCCCGCTACCGCCTCAAATGCAAAACGCAGAGCCTGTTTATTAAGCGCCTCGGTGGCCTTGTCAAGCATGTCATGCCGATAGAATTAAACCCCGACGGATTTATCCTCCGCACGGCAAACAAGTTCTTTGCCATGCCCGACGGCGCGGAGGACTTTGAAGCAAGCGGCGCAGCTTTAATGTCCGGCATAAGACTCAATAACCAGTTCCTCGGCACCGGTTATAATGATAAGCTTCACATGTTCGGCGACTTCGGCAGCGCAATTTATACAATCGAAAAGCTTTAAAGAGACCTTCGGGTCTCTTTTTTATAATTAAAGCTTGACTCTACAACAGTTGTAGTGTTTATAATATGTGCAGTCTTGATGTAAAGAAGTGAAGTACATGGAAAGAAATCTTACGACCGGAAGTGTCGCCAAAAACCTGATACTGTTCTCGCTGCCGTATCTGCTGTCGTATTTTTTGCAGACGCTCTACGGCATGGCGGATTTGTTCATAATCGGCCAATATGAGGGCGTTGCGAGCACGACCGCAGTCTCCGTCGGCTCGCAGGTCATGCATATGCTGACTGTCATGATAGTCGGCCTTGCCATGGGCACGACCGTCAGCATCGGTCAGGCCGTCGGCGCAGGGGATAAGCGCAAGGCATCGCACTTTATCGGCAACACCGTGACGCTGTTCATGGCGGTGTCCGTGACGCTGACTATCGTGCTGCTCTTGCTCGTTGACCCAATTGTTTCCGTCATGTCCACGCCCGCGCAGGCGGTTGAGGGCACGGCGGCATACCTAACCGTCTGCTTTATCGGCATCCCGTTCATCACGGCCTATAACATCATAAGCTCGGTGTTCCGCGGCATGGGCGACAGCAAAACGCCCATGTACTTTATCGCCATCGCCTGCGTTGTGAACATTGCGCTTGACTACCTGTTCATGGGCGCAATGCACCTCGGCCCGACCGGTGCAGCCCTCGGCACAACGCTTTCTCAGGCTGTCAGCGTCGTGATCGCATTTGCTTTTATAAGAAAAAAACACAGTATTACGATAGAAAGGTCAGACCTCAAGCCCAGTAGGGCATCTATGGGTAAGCTTCTTTCCATCGGCGTGCCGGTCGCCATGCAGGACGGGCTCATTCAAATAGCGTTTATCATCATCACCATCATCGCAAACCGCCGTGGCCTGAACGATGCTGCGGCAGTCGGCATAGTCGAAAAGATAATGAGCTTCTTGTTCCTCGTCCCGTCGTCTATGCTGTCGGCTGTGTCGGCGCTGGGGGCGCAGAATATCGGTGCAAACAAGCCCGAGCGGGCGATAAAAACGCTGCGCTATGCAATTATCATCACCGTGAGCTTCGGCCTTATCATCGCCGTGAGCACGCAGTTTGCCGCAGACGGGATCGTTGCGCTGTTCACCGACGATGCCAAGGCTATCCGCCTCGGCGGGCAGTATTTCCGGGGTTATATTTGGGACTGCATGTTTGCGGGCATCCACTTCAGCTTCAGCGGCTATTTCTGTGCCATCGGCAAATCGGGGCTGTCGTTTCTGCACAACATCCTCGCTGTCACGCTCGTGCGTGTCCCGGGCGCGTACCTCACATCGAAGCTGTTTCCGGCAACGCTGTTTCCCATGGGTCTTGCAACGGCGTGCGGCTCGCTGCTGTCTGTCGCCGTATGCCTCATAGCCTTTGCGATACTCAGGCGCAAGGCGGCCGTGCAGGAGGTCTAGGATGGACAAAACGAAGCTTTTTCCCATCGGCGAGGTGTCAAAGCTGTTTCACATAAGCGTGAGCAGCCTCAGACACTACGAAAATGTCGGGCTGCTCACGCCAGAGTATGTCTCGCCCGACTCCGGCTACCGCTATTACAGTGCTGGCCAGTTCGAGGTCTTGAACACCATCCGCTACCTGCGCGCGCTCGATCTGCCGCTTTCGGAAATTGAGGATTTTCTCAAAAACCGCGACATCGGCCGCATCGAGGAAAAGCTGCGCCAACAAAAAGAGGCAGTTCTAAAGAAGCGGCGTGAGCTTGAGCGAATTGAGCGCAAGATAGACCATCGTCTCGATTGGCTGAGCGATGCGCAGTCCGTGCCGCTTGATACCGTCACACTTATCCGAACGCCCGCCTGCCGCCTTGTATGGATGGACGATGCCATGAAAATTGACGGCTCGCTCGACATGGAAGCGCCGATACGCAGGCTCGACCGCTCGGACGCTGAGGCCGTCGTGTTCCTCGGCAAGGTGGGGCTCGGCATATCCGCAGAGCATCTATCCGAGGGCAAGACCCGCCGCTACGACGGCATTTTTCTCATGCTCGATAAAGAGGATATCTACAATGAGGACACCTTGACGCTCCCCGAGATGCAGTGCGTCCGCCTGCGCTTTTGCGGAAGCCACACCGAGGCTCCCGAGCATTACGACAAGCTGCTTAGGTATATAGCAGAGCACAATATGATCTTAAACGGCTTTTCGCGCGAGATAACGCTCATCGACTACGGCGTTACCAGCAACCCCGAAAAGTTTGTGACCGAGATATGCATTCCTGTTTCTGAATAACAAAAAGGCTCATGCTTTGGCCCGACCAAAGCATGAGCTTTTGCATATCAAATTACATTTTACTTTGCGATAAAAATGTTGTCTGCGGTTATGTCCTTGAGGGTGGGCGTGCCGCACATTGTCATTGTGTCTCTAAGCTCGGCTACTATCTTGTCCATGTAGACCTTGAAGCCGTCCTTGCCCTCGGCATAGACGAAGGGAACGACGGGCCTGCCGATCAGAACGCCGTCAGCGCCCAGTGCCAGAGCCTTGAACACGTCAACACCCGAGCGGATGCCGCCGTCGACGAATACCTTGATCTTGCCGTCGACCGCCTTGACGATATCGGGCAGTACCTCGGCAGTTGCGGGAGTGCAGCCCTGAACTCTGCCGCCGTGGTTGGATACGACGATAGCGTCGGCGCCGGCCTCGATGGCCTTCAGTGCGCCCTTGACGGTCATGATGCCCTTAATGATAAACGGCATCTTCGCGTAGGAAACTATCTCACGCATCTCCTCAACGGACTTTGAGCCGGCGTTGGGGTTCATGGCCTTGAGGAAGGGAAGACCCGCACCGTCAACATCCATTGCAACGGCAAATGTGCCGACCTCGTTGAGAAGGTCTATCTTTTCAAAAACAAACTCCTTGTTCCACGGCTTTATCGTCGGGATGCCCATGCCGCCGACCTTTGCCATGTCCTTTGCGGCGTTTTTCATGACCTCGGGGTCAACACCGTCGCCGGTCAGGGCGCAGATGCCGTACTCGGCAGCGGCGGGGACGAGTATGCTGTTGTAGCTTATATCGTTGTGCTTATCGCCGTAGTGCATGTTGACGGCACCGAGGGGGGCGATAAAAATGGGGGCAGCGAACTTTTTGCCGAACAGCTCGAAGGAGGTATCCACCTCGGCGTTGGGGCATAGAGTGTCCATGTTGACGAAAATTTCCTGCCACTTGTCATAGTTGCGGGCAGCGCCGTTTCCTGGCACCTTGCTGCCGGGACCGGGCATTGCGTTTGCGCAGGCTCGTCCGTTGCACACGGGGCAAGCCTTGCAGTAGGGACCGACCTGAGTTCTTGCAGAAGCTAAGATTTCATTGTAATTCATAACGAACCTCCTATGATTTTTTCTATGATCAAATTCCTGTTAGGTCAAAATCGGGTATCATCTCGTCCGTTGCCGAGCTCGGCTCCTGCCAGAAGCCGTATTCGATGCCGCACTCGGCCATGTAGTCGCACAGCCTGTCGTTTAAGTCCTTGGACACCGTGCCCTGAAGCTCGGGGAAGCGCTCGGTGTTCGGCATGGGCGTGAACTGGCACATGAGGGAGAAAAGCACGCTGTCACCCGGGAAATGCTCGGCAACATATCTGATGACCGCTCTTGAATTATCCTCGTTCTCGGGCAAAATAAGATGCCGGATGAGCACTCCGCTTCTCAGCATATCATCCCTGTCAAGTACAAATTTGCCGACCTGCCTAAACATTTCGTCAATGGCCGCCGCGGCGACCTCGGGGTAGTCCGGCGCAGCGGAGTAGCGCCTTGCGGTCTCGGACGAGAGATATTTAAGGTCGGGCATGTAAATTTGCACGAGCCCGTCGAGCCTTTGCAGCATCTCCACACTGTCGTAGCCGGATGAGTTCCACACGACGGGGATATTGAGCTTTGCTTTTTCGAGTGCCGAGGCTATCTCGGGCACATAGTGCGAGCCGGTGACGAGGTTAATGTTGTGGACACCCTTGTCCTGAAGCTCAAGAAAAATGTCGCTCAATCTATCGACCGAAACAGTTTTGCCGATCTTTCCGCGGCTTATCTCGTGGTTCTGACAGAACACGCAGCGCAGGCTGCAGCCGGAGAAAAACACCGTTCCTGAGCCGCGCTCACCGCTGATGCACGGCTCCTCGCCGTAGTGCGGGGCGGCTCTCGCAATGCGGGGAAGTCTCGGCGAGCGGCACACGCCGGCAGCCGCGGTATCGTCTCTTAATTGTCCGCAATGTCTCGGACATTCGTTGCAAATCATAACAGACCTTCTTTGGATGTGCAGTTTGCTGTTTGTTAAGCACTTTACCGCTTTGAATATATCAAAAAATTGTCGAAAATGCAACAAATATAATAATTCATAAAAAAGTGCATCTTTTTTAAAGAAAATGTGCTAAAATGAGCTTAACAACAGTTAAAAAGATACGAATTGGGTAAAGCTAATGTTGAACATCGTACTGGTCGAACCGGAGATACCGCATAATACCGGCGCAATTGCGAGAACCTGTGCCGTCACGGGCGCAAGGCTTCATCTTATAAAGCCCCTGGGCTTTGATATATCCGACAAAGCCGTCAAGCGCTCGGGGCTTGATTACTGGTGGCTCGTCGATATAAACGTCTACGAAAACCTTGACGAATACTTCGCCAAAAACGGTGACGAGAACCTTTGGCTCGCGACCACCAAGGCCCCGCGCTCGTATGCCGAGGCCGATTTCACGACAGAAAGCGTGACCATCATGCTCGGCAAGGAAACTGCGGGACTTCCCGAGTGGCTGCGCGAAAAATACCGCGACCGCTGCATAAGGATACCCATGAGAAGCGAGGCGCGAAGCCTCAATCTATCAAACTCCGCCGCAATACTCGCCTATGAGGCGCTGCGGCAGCAGGGCTTCCCGGGACTGAACGGGGAAGGCTCTATGAGTGCCGACTGAGCCGGTCTCCGGCTTATCAAATAAATTCAGATCACTTGACGGAAGGGAGATCAAAATATGAATTACAACAAAAAAAGCGTTCTCGATGCCGACGTTCGGGGGAAGAAGGTGCTGCTGCGCTGTGACTTCAATGTGCCCCAGAACAAGGAAACAGGTGCGATAACAAGCGATAAGCGCATCGTTGCCGCACTGCCCACGATCAAGTATCTGCTTGAAAACGGCGCAGCCGTGATCGCCTGCTCCCACCTTGGCAAGCCCAAGGGCGAGTGGAAGCCGAAGCTGACGCTTGCTCCCGTTGCCGAGCATCTTTCAAGGCTCCTCGGCCGGGAAGTGATCTTCGCAAGCGATATCATCGGCGACGATGCCAAGGCAAAGGCCGCGGCATTGAAGCCCGGCGAGATAATGCTGCTTGAGAACCTGCGCTTTGATATCCGTGAGGAGAAAAACGGCGCTGACTTTGCAAAGGCTCTTGCCGATATGGCCGAGGTCTATGTCTCGGATGCATTCGGCACTGTCCACCGTGCCCACGCCTCCACCGCAGGCGTTGCGGCATATCTTCCCGCATACGCAGGTCTGCTCGTCGAAAAAGAGCTGTCCGTCATGGGCAAGGCGCTCGATGACCCGAAGCGCCCCTTTGTTGCAGTCCTCGGCGGCGCTAAGGTCTCCGACAAGATCGGCGTTATAAACAATTTGCTTGAAAAGGCCGACACCGTCATCATCGGCGGCGGCATGGCCTATACCTTCATAAAGGCGATGGGCTATGAGATAGGCAACTCCCTGCTCGAGGCCGATAAGCTCGACTATGCCCTCCAGATGATCGAAAAGGCAAAGCGCAACGGCGTTTCGCTCCTGCTGCCTGTCGACACTGCCGTCGGCAATGAGTTCAAGGCCGACTGCGACAGCGAGGTCGTCGACATTAAGACTATGCCCGCAGGCTGGATGGGCATGGACATCGGACCCAAGACAATCGAGCTGTTCTCCGACGCTATCAAAAACGCGGGCACGGTCGTTTGGAACGGACCCATGGGCGTATTTGAGTTTGACGCATTTGCAAAGGGCACAAAGGCAATGGCTCAGGCTCTTGCCGACTCCGACGCTATCACCATCGTCGGCGGCGGCGACTCGGCTGCGGCTGCTGAAAAGCTCGGCTTTGCCGATAAGATGACACACATATCCACAGGCGGCGGCGCATCGCTTGAGTTCCTTGAAGGACTGGAGCTGCCGGGCGTTGCCTGCCTGCTTGATAAATAAGAAAGGGAGGCATTCCATGAATACCAAGTACAGAAAGACGATAATAGCCGGCAACTGGAAGATGAATATGCTCGTCAGCGACATTAAGCCCTTTATCGAGGAGTTTAAGCCCCTGCTTCCCAAGGTAAAGACCTGTGACACGGTGCTGTGCGTTCCGGCGGTCAATGTTCCCGCTATGATAAGAGCGGGCAAGGAGGCCAAGATCGCCTGCGGTGCGCAGGATGTCTCCTGCCACGACAAGGGCGCATATACCGGTGAGATATCCGCTTCTCAGCTTGCCGATGTCGGCGCAAAGTTCTGCATCGTCGGCCATTCCGAGCGCAGAGCATATCACAATGAAACTGACCTCGATGTAAACTGCAAGACCAAAAAGCTTCTTGAGCACGGCGTGAGCCCTATCATCTGCGTGGGCGAGTCGCTTGAGCAGCGCGAGGCCGGGCTTACTATGGCTCACATAAACTATCAGGTGCGTGCAGCACTTGCAGGCATTGACGCTGCCGGACTTCGCCGCTGCGTCATAGCCTACGAGCCCATTTGGGCGATAGGCACCGGCAAGACCGCCACCGCCGAGCAGGCCGAGGAGGTCTGCGGCGAGATCCGCTCGATCGTAAGAGAAATTTACGGTGCCCGCCCCGCAAGGAGCATCAGCATCCTTTACGGCGGCAGCATGAATGCAAAGAACGCAGCCGAGCTTCTTGCCATGCCGGATATCGACGGCGGCCTCATAGGCGGCGCATCGCTCAAGCCTGCTGATTTTGCGACGATAATCGCCGCCACGGGGGCAGAAAATGAGTAAAGCGGTACTTGTTATAATGGACGGCTTCGGCATTGCCCCAGCCTCCGAGTATAATGCGATATCCGTTGCGAAAACGCCGAATCTCGACAAGCTCTTTGCCGAGAATGCGTATACCCGGCTTTCCGCCTCCGGTCTTGATGTGGGGCTTCCCGAGGGGCAGATGGGCAACTCCGAGGTCGGCCACACGAATATCGGCGCAGGCCGCGTCGTGTTTCAGGATCTGCCGAAGATAACTAAGTCCATACAGGACGGAGATTTCTTTGAAAATCCTGCGTATGTTAACGCCATGGATGCCGCAAAGCAAAACGGTAAGGCGCTGCACATCATGGGGCTTTTGTCCGACGGCGGCGTGCACAGTCATATAAGCCACATTTTTGCGGCTTTGGACATGGCAAAGCGCCGTGGCGTGGAAAAGACCTATGTCCACTGCTTCCTTGACGGCCGCGATGTGCCGCCCAGAAGCGGAGCGGGCTATGTAAAGCAGCTTGCCGATAAGTGCGAAGAGCTTGGTAATGCCAGGATCGCCACTGTGCAGGGCAGATTCTACGCCATGGATCGTGACAAGCGCTGGGACAGGGTAGAGAAGGCGTACAATGCCATCGTCTGCGGTGAGGGTAAATTTGAGCCCGATGCCGTGAAGACGGTCGAGGAAAGCTATGCTGCCGATGTCAGCGACGAGTTTGTCGAGCCCGTTGTCTGCTGCCGCGACGGTGCGATAAATGAGGGTGACAGCGTCATTTTCATGAACTTCCGCCCCGACCGCGCAAGAGAGATAACCTGGGCACTCAACCTGCCGGACTTTGACGGCTTTGAGCGCAGAAAGACCGTGTACCCGCTAAATTACGTCTGCACGGCGCAGTACGATGAAAACCTCGATATCCCCATTGCATTCCCGCCCGAGACCATTGAAAACACCCTCGGCACGGTCGTGAGCGCAAAGGGCTATAAGCAGTTTCGTGTCGCCGAGACCGAGAAATATGCCCATGTGACATTTTTCTTCAACGGCGGTGTCGAAAAGCCCGAGGCGGGCGAGGAACGCTGCCTTGTGCCGTCACCCAAGCAGTTTCCGACCTACGACCTCATCCCCGAGATGAGCGCCGTCGAGGTCGCCGACAAGCTGATAGCAGCGATAGAAAGCGGCGAGTATGAGCTTATAGTCTGCAATTTTGCCAACTGCGACATGGTCGGCCACACCGGCATCATGGAGGCTGCGGTAAAAGCCGTGGAAACTGTTGACGAGTGCATGGGCAGGGTGTATGATGCCGTTAAAGAGCAGAGTGATACCGTGCTTCTGGTCACCGCCGACCACGGCAATGCCGACTGCATGTTCAAAGATGGTAAGGTCAACACCGCACATACCACAAACCCCGTGCCCTTTGCAGTCTGCAAGGCCGGTGTTACCCTCAGGTCGGGCGGCAGGCTTGCCGATATCGCCCCGACGATACTTGAGATAATGGGCATTGAAAAGCCGTCCGAGATGAACGGCGTAAGTCTTATAAAATAACTTGTAAGGAGATACGATAATGAAGCAGTATTTTGAAATCGTCGACGTGATGGCAAGAGAGATTCTTGACTCACGAGGCAATCCCACCGTTGAGGTCGAGGTCACCCTCGATGACGGCACCGTCGGCCGTGCGGCAGTTCCCTCGGGCGCTTCCACCGGCATGTACGAGGCATGCGAGCTGCGCGACGGCGACAAGAGCCGTTACGGTGGCAAGGGCGTTACCAAGGCAGTTGAGAATGTTAACGGCGAGATAGCCGAGGCCATGGTAGGACTGAATGTCCTTGACCAGACCGGCATCGACAAAATGCTCATCGAGATAGACGGCACCCCCAACAAGACCCGTCTCGGCGCAAACGCCATCCTCGGCGTATCTCTTGCATGCGCCCGCGCAGCAGCCGAGGTCACCGGCCAGAGCCTGTATAACTACATCGGCGGCGTTAACGCAAAGACCCTGCCTTGCCCGATGATGAATGTCTTAAACGGCGGCGCACACGCAACCGGCTCCAATGTCGACATTCAGGAGTTCATGATCATGCCCGTCGGCGCAACCAGCTGGAAGGAAGCTCTTCGCATGTGCGCAGAGGTTTTCCACACCCTCAAGAAGGTCGTCCCCGCATCCGGCGTTGGCGATGAGGGCGGCTACGCACCGAACCTCGATTCCGACGAGGACGCACTCAAGGCTCTTGTCACCGCAATCGAAAAGTCCGGCTACAAGCCCGGTGAGGACTTCATGATAGCCATCGACGGCGCTGTTTCCGACTGGTACAGCGAGGAAGATAAGTGCTACCACCTGCCCAAGAGGGGCACCGTCATGACCAGTCAGCAGATGGTCGATATGTGGGCAGACTTTGTTGAGAAGTACCCCATCATCTCCATCGAGGACGGCATGGGCGAGAACGACTGGGAGGGCTGGCAGCTCATGACCAAGACCCTCGGCCATAAGATACAGATCGTCGGCGATGACCTGTTTGTCACCAACACCGAGCGCATCAAGAAGGGCATCGAGCTCGGCGCGGCAAACTCCGTTCTTATCAAGCTCAACCAGATCGGCACCCTGACCGAGACCCTCGACGCTATCCAGATGGCACACCGTGCAGGCTGGACGGCAGTCGTGTCCCACCGCTCCGGCGAGACCGAGGACACCACCATTGCCGACATCTCCGTCGGCGTGAACGCAGGTCAGATAAAGACCGGCGCACCGTCCCGCACCGACCGTGTCTGCAAGTACAACCAGCTGCTTCGCATCGAGGAAGAGCTCTTCGACGCAGCTCAGTACCCCGGCAAGGACGCATTCTTCTCCATCAAGTAAGTGATCAAAAACGAGACAGGCGCTGCCTGTCTCGTTTTACTTAAAATTTGTACTTGAAATAATCTAACGGTGATGTTATAATCAACTGGCTACGGAGAATTAGCTCAGCTGGTTAGAGCGCTCGCCTCACACGCGAGAGGTCAGCAGTTCGAGTCTGCTATTCTCCACCAAAATCGGCAAGCACCGAAAAGTGCTTGCCGATTTTACTTATTCACTATTCACTCACCGGTGTATTCAATGATCACTTTTCTGCACTCGGGGCAGTTGTGTGCGTGCACTGCCGTTAAGCTGTCCTTAACGCCGTTTTCGAGCCTGATCGCACCCTTGCCGAGGAACGACAGGGAAGCGAGGAACTGCAATTTCGGCGTCCATGTCACGCCGTTGCGGCACTGGATGAAGCCTGCTTCCATTTCCTTTCCGCAATACGGACAGACCATTTTTCGCTCCTTTTTTGTATGTGCACCTAAATTATACCACAGCGGAAAGCCTTTGTACAGCAAACATTTTCACTGTTCACGCCAAAAATGCGGAGAAAGCTTTAAATTACCAATTATGCCTGTATTTACGGCCTAAACAGCAATAAAAGCGAAAAATGCACTTAAATCGATGCAAAAATGTGTGAAAAATATATCCATTGACTAAATAAACAAAAAAACAGAGCTATTTTTGGCGATTTTTGAGGTAGAATATTTGGAAAAATACGATTTATATTATTGACGGAAAAATTGCATGATGTTAAAATATATTCGTTCCAGTAGGTTCATATACTGGTTTAGAAGGGGCATGTCCAATGAAGAAAGTAAAAGTCCTTATAGGAAACTACGGCAGCGGCAAGAGTGAGCTGGCGCTGAACTTCGCAATGCAGGCAGCTGCGCGCGGTGACCGCACCGAGCTTATCGACCTTGATATGGTCAACACCTACTTCCGCCTGACAGAGCGCGGCAAGATGGTCGAGCAGAAGGAGATACGTCTCGTTTCTCCGAACTACGCCTGCTCGGGTATCGAGACGCTTTCGCTTCCTGCTGAGGTCGCTTCGGCCTTCGTTCTTGATTGGGACACGGTCATCTTCGACGTCGGCGGCGACGATGTCGGCGCAACGGCGCTCGGCAGATATAAGGCCGACTTTGACGATATGACCGAGGATCAGCTTGAGGTGCTGAATGTCGTCAATATCCGCAGACCGCTCTCGGGCACTGTTGAGAAGCTTGTAAGACTTCAGGACGGCATGGCCAAGCACTCAAGACTCAAGATCACCGGCATGATAAATAACACCAACCTTGCGACCGAGACCAGCGAGGAGGAGTTGCGCGACGGATACAAGATGCTCAAGGAGGTCTCCGACCGCACCGGCATCCCCGTGGCTTACACCACCGGCAAAAAGGCTCTGCTGGATAAGTTCCTTGCCGAGGGTCACGATCCGAAGTATATCGGCACTCCGATCGCCATCGACATGTACATGCACCGTGACTGGGATTCTTACATAAAGTACGGCCTGCATACCGTCGACCCGCAGAAGAATTTCAAGCATTAATATGCGCGACCCCGCTTTATGCGGTTTTTATATAGTTGGCAAAATAAAAGCAAAATAAAGAAAAGAGGTAGCAAAATGGTAAAGGTAACCATCAATGAAGACCTGTGCAAGGGCTGCGGTCTCTGTGCCAGAGCTTGCCCCAAGGGCTGCATTGAACTTTCCAAGGCAAAAATCAACGCAAAAGGCTATCACCCGGCAGAGGTTGTAAAACCCGAGGAGTGCATCGGCTGCGCATCCTGCGCACGCACTTGCCCCGACGTGGTGATCCGCATCGAGAAGGATTAAGGAGGAAAATAGAAAATGGCAAAACAGCTTATGAAGGGTAGCGAAGCTATCGCAGAGGCCGCCATCAGAGCCGGCGCTCGTTATTTCTTCGGCTATCCGATCACCCCGCAGACTGAGATCCCTGAGTACATGTCTGCTCGTATGTTCGATCCCGAAGTAAACGGCTGCTTCCTGCAGGCAGAGTCCGAAGTCGCAGCTATCAACATGATCTACGGCGCAGCCGGTACCGGCGCACGTGCGATCACTTCTTCCTCCAGCCCCGGCATCTCCCTGAAGCAGGAAGGTATCTCCTACTGCGCAGGCGCAATGCTTCCCTGTGTCATCCTCAATGTTATGCGCGGCGGCCCCGGCCTCGGCAACATTCAGGCATCCCAGGGCGACTACTTCCAGGCAGTTAAGGGCGGCGGCAACGGTGACTACCACCTGCTGACCTACGCACCCTCCTCCGTTCAGGAAGCAGTTGACATCATGATGTTTGCATACGACAAGGCAGAGCAGTACCGTATCCCCGTACTGTTCATCGCAGACGGCATCATCGCTCAGATGATGGAGCCTGTTGAAATGCCCGATTTCGTCGACTTCAAGATCGACCCCGAGAAGAAGCCTTGGGCTTGCACCGGCTGGAAGCCCGGCGACGATCCTGCAAAGCGCGGCGTTATCAACTCCATTTACATCGACACCGAGTCTCTGTCCGTACATAACGCTGAGCTTCAGAAGATGTACGCAGAGGTCAAGGCAAACGAGCAGATGTGGGAAGAGTACAAGCTTGAGGACGCAGAGTTCGTCATCACCGCTTTCGGTACTGTTGCCCGTATCGCAAAGTCCGCTATCGACCAGCTCAGAGAAGAAGGCATCAAGGTCGGTCTGGTTCGCCCGATCACCGTATGGCCCTTCCCGTACGATGCAGTCAAGAAGGCAGCTTGCGCAGACGGCGTAAAGGCAGTTCTCGATGTAGAGCTGAACGAAGGCCAGATGCTCGAGGATGTCAAGATCGCAATCAACGGCGCGAAGCCCATTGATTTCTTTGGTCATCTGGGCAGCGAGATGCCCACCACCGACGAGATCGTCGCAAAGATCAAGAGCATGAAGGAGGGTATGTAAAATGTCCGTAGTATTTGAGAGAACCAAACTCCTTACCGACAAGACTTTCCACTATTGCCCCGGCTGCAACCACGGCATTATCCACCGCTTGGTAGCTGAGTCCATTGATGAGCTCATCAAGGAAGGCGTTATCGAAGAAGGTAAGGTCATCGGCGTAGCACCTGTCGGCTGCTCCGTCTTTGCATATGATTACTTTAACTGCGATATGTACGAAGCCGCTCACGGCCGTGCACCCGCATGCGCAACCGGCGCAAAGCGCGTCGTCGGCGACAACACCCTCGTGTTCACCTACCAGGGCGACGGCGACCTCGCTTCCATCGGTACTGCTGAGATCGTTCACGCAGCACACCGCGGCGAGCATATCACCACCATTTTTGTTAACAACGCAATTTACGGCATGACCGGCGGCCAGATGGCTCCTACCACTCTCGTAGGCCAGAAGACCACCACTTCCCCCAAGGGTCGTGACGAGGCATGGTGCGGCGCTCCTATCCGCATTTCCGAGATGCTCGCAACCATTCCCGGCTCTTACTACATTGAGCGTTGCGCAGTCAACAACAACATGAACATCAACAAGACCAAGAGAGCAATAAAGAAGGCTTTCACCTATCAGATGCAGGGCAAGGGCTTCTGCCTGATCGAGGTTCTTTCCACCTGCCCGACCAACTGGGGTCTGTCTCCTGTTGAGGCAATGAAGTGGCTTGAAGAGAACATGATTCCTTACTATCCTCTCGGCGTAAAGAAAGACAAGGAGGCCGAATAATATGAAAAAAGAGTTTATATTCGCAGGCTTCGGCGGTCAGGGCATGCTCCTGATCGGCAAGTTCCTTGCAATGGCTTGCATGCTCGACGGCAAGCATGTCTCCTGGCTGCCTTCCTACGGCCCCGAGATGCGTGGCGGTACCGCTAACTGCTCCGTCATCGTAAGCGACGATCCCGTTGCTTCTCCTCTGGTCGACATGGCTGACGTTGTTGTCGCAATGAACCGTCCTTCTCTGGACAAGTTCGAGGCACATGTCAAGCCCGGCGGCACCCTCGTTATCAACAGCTCCCTCATCGACCGCAAGGCAGAGCGTGATGATATCAATGTTGTTTACTGCGACGCTACCCGCATTGCAGAAGAAGTCGGCAACCCCAAGGGCGCAAACGTCGCCATCCTGGGCGCACTGCTTCAGAAGGCTCCCGTTGTCAGCGACGATCTCATGAGCGAAGCAATTCGCATCGAGCTCGGCGAGCGCAAGGCAAAGTTCCTGCCCGGCAACATGAAGGCTCTCGAGGCCGGCAAGGCCGCTGCAGCACAGCAGTAATCTTAATAATGAAAATCAGCTCATCTTTTGATGAGCTGATTTTTTTAAACTCAAATTACCCTGCGACCGAAAAGCCCTAAAAGCGTACTTAATAGGTGAAGGGATACTTATCACACAAAAGGGGAGGTGAACGCATGGATGACCTGACGATCATTGAGCTGTACTTTGCCCGCAGCGAGCAGGCGATAGACGAGACGGACAAAAAATACGGCAAGCTGTGCCGCAGCCTGGCAAGTAACATCCTGTCGAGCGCAGAGGATGCCGAGGAATGTTTCAGCGACGCTTATTTGAGTGTGTGGAACGCCATCCCGCCGACGAGGCCGAATAATTTCACGGCGTTTTTGTGTAAAATAGTCCGCAATTTATCGCTCAAAAGGCTTGACTACAATACTGCGAAAAAGCGAAACGGCAATGTCACGATGCCGTTATCGGAGCTTGAGGAGGTCTTGCATACCGCACCCGAGCCGGAGGCGAGGAGCTCGGCAAGCTCATAAGCCGCTTTCTCCGGCAGGAGAAGGCCGATGCCCGCAATGTTTTTATCCGGCGGTACTATTTCTTTGACACTATCGCCGACATTGCAAAGCGCTATTCGTTTTCTGAAAGCAAGGTCAAAAGCATGCTGTACCACACCCGAAACCGCCTTAGGGCTTTTCTTAAAAAGGAGGGTATTTACTGTTGAATACATCTACACTTGCCGCAGCAATGAGCTTTGTTGACGATGACCTCGTGTCCGCTGCGGTCGACTATAAACCGAAAGGAAAGCGCCTGTCCATGCCGTACCGCATTGGAGCCTCCATCGCCGCCGCCTGCATGGTACTGCATGATCAGCCAGCACACTCCGGCGAACGACATGAGCCCTGAACTGGTGCCCAGTGACAGCTGCGAAGTAACTGAAGAACAGTCCAGACAAATGTATCGGGCAAATTGCGCATGGTATGTATCTTATCACAATAAAGTGCCATACTTCGGAACATGCTATTATGATATTGATACCGACAAGATCATGCTCGGCCTGACGGAAAACACTCCCGAAAATCAAGCGTATATACTGAGCTTGTTCGGCAAATTCCCCGTCACTTTCTATCAGTGCGATTACTCATGGCTGCACCTTGAGGAGCTGTGCGATAAACTGAACAGGAATTGATTTTTCCTCATGCTCTCGGGCGTGAAATGTCTTGCACCGAATGAGCTCAGTGTCGGAATAGATGATGTTAGTAACCGCATAACTGTGCTGCTCGAGGATGACGATTGCTATTTGGCGAAGTATTTGGTGACCCAGCTGTGCGACTCAGAAGATGTCGTTGTCTTTAAAACAGTCGATGAAATCAACTACGGCGACAATTGTGACAAATAAAATGAACAGGCTTATCAAGCGATAAGCCTGTTATTTCTTTTCCTTGGGTTTGAATATCAGCGCGATGACGATACCGAAGAAGACGGCGGCGCAGATACCTGCTGCCGAGGCGGTGAAGCCGCCGGTGAATACGCCGAGAAGTCCGTCAGCTTCAACGGCTTTTTTAACGCCCCTGGCAAGCGTGTTGCCGAAGCCCGTCAGCGGAACGGTCGCACCCGCGCCAGCCCAGTCGGCAAGCGGCTGATACAGCCCCACTGCACCGAGGATGACGCCGACGACAACATAGGCCGTCAGTATCCTTGCGGGCGTGAGCTTTGTTTCGTCAATTAAAAGCTGGTCGATGGCGCATAAAACGCCGCCGACGGCAAATGCTTTGAGATAATCTAAAAATGTGTCCATTTTATCACCTTACAGCGTTTTTTCTATCGCCACGGCGTGGCAGATGCCCGGGATGCTGTTGCCCTGCTGGGCGCTCGTCGGCGACATGAGCGCACCCGTCGGCGCAAAAAGCACCTTGCTCCAGTAGCCGTCGGCAAAGCCCTGCATGATATACGAGGCGAAAACCGAGGCCGAGCAGCCGCAGCCCGAGCCACCCGCGTGGACATCCTGCTTCTGAATGTCGAATATCAAAATGCCGCAGTCGTTGTAGTGCTTGCCGAGGGTCATGCCGTCACGGCGGAACAGATCCTCAAGCGTGTCGTGACCGAGAACACCGAGGTCACCCGTGACGATAAGATCGTAGTAATCGGGCGTCCTGCCCGTGTCCTCAAAATGCGCCTTGAGCGTTTCGTATGCCGAGGGAGCCATGGCGCTGCCCATGTTGTTTGCGTCCTTTATGCCCGCGTCGACTATCCTGCCCGGGGTCACATGTGTGATAAACGGTCCGTTTCCGCTGCTTCTGAGTATCGCAGCGCCCGAGCCCGTGACCGTCCACTGCGCCGTGGGCGTGCGCTGGCCGCCGTACTCGAGAGGGAAGCGGTACTGCCGCTCGGACGAGCAAAAGTGCGAGCTCGTAAGGGCGCAGACCGTGGAGGCAAAGCCACCGTCAATGGTCATAGCGCCGAGCGTGAGCGCTTCGCCCATCGTCGAGCATGCGCCGTAAAGCCCAAAGTAGGGGACATTAGTGTCCTTCATCGCAAAAGCCGAGCCCACGCATTGGTTTAGAAGGTCGCCGGAGAAAACGAAGTCAAGCTCCTCGGGCGAGAGCTTGCCCTTATCGCAGCACAGCGAAAAGCACTGCTTGAGCATAGCGGTCTCTGCTTTTTCCCAGGTTTTTTCGCCGAAGTACGAGTCGTGCGAGATATAGTCAAAATATCGCTTGAGCGGCCCCTGACCCTCTTCCTGCCCGACGACTGCAGCAGTCGCCGCAATGGTCGGTGGATACTGAAGCTTCAGGGTCTGCCTGCCTATCTTTTTAGTCATAATATCACCGGCCTTAGTTTGCCCTCAGCGCAGAAAAACATACACGAATTTGCAGTTTGCTCATAAAATGTTTTTCGGGAGGGATGACAATGACAATTTCCATGCTGTCGGACATTTTGCTTTCAAATTTCCCGTTTGCAAGGGCGGAAATAAAGGGAAGTGCAGCATATCCAAACATCCACGGCGGGGTGGACTTTTTCGGCCTCGACAAGGGCGTTATCTTTGCAGCGGATATTGACGGACTGCCTGTCGGCGACGACGCCTGCGCCTGTAAGGGGTTGGGCTTTCACATCCACGAGGGCGGCAGCTGCACCGGCACGCAGCAGGATCCCTTTGCGGACACAAAAGGGCATTTTAACCCCGACAACTGCCTGCATCCGTGCCACGCTGGCGACATGCCGCCGCTGTTCGGCAACTCCGGCAGGGCGTGGATGGCGTTTCTGACCGACAGAATAAGCGTCGACGATATAATAGGAAAAACAGTCGTCATACATTCTGACCCCGACGATTTCGTGACCCAGCCGTCGGGGAAGTCGGGCGTGAAGATCGCCTGCGGGGAAATTAAGCGGCTTACATGAAAAATAGGCAGGTCAAACCTGCCTATTTGCCTTTATATTTTCTCCTTGTCGCCATGCCGCCGCGTATGTGGCGCTCGGCCTTGTTGATATCAAGCAGCTCCCGCACCTGATGATACAGTG
>CAVGBM010000014.1:0-17180 GCA_963627445.1 Oscillospiraceae bacterium
GGCCGTTCTCGACCATGGGCTGGCCGGATAAGACCCCCGAGCTTGACTACTGGTACCCGACCTCGGTCATGGTGACCGGCTACGATATCATCTTCTTCTGGGTCGCAAGAATGATATTCTCCGGCATGGAGCAGATGAAGCAGGAGCCGTTTAAGACCGTGTTCATCCACGGCCTTGTGCGCGACTCGCAGGGACGCAAGATGTCCAAGAGCCTCGGCAACGGCATCGATCCCCTGGAGATGGCGGAAAAGTACGGTGCCGACGCACTGCGCTTTAACCTCATCACCGGCAACAGCCCCGGCAACGACATGCGCTTCTATGTTGAAAAGTGCGAGGCAATGCGCAATTTCTGCAATAAGATATGGAACGCATCCCGCTTTGTCATGATGAACCTCACCGTTGAGGATAACCACCTGCCCGAAACGCTTGAGACCGAGGATAAGTGGATACTTTCAAAGCTCAATCAGGTCACTAAGGAAGTCTGCGATAACATGGACAGCTTTGAGCTTGGCGTTGCCGCAGGCAAGATATACGACTTTATCTGGGACAGCTACTGCGACTGGTACATTGAGCTCACAAAGCCCCGCCTTAACGGCGACGATGAGGCGGCAAAGGAAAATGCGCAGAGAGTGTTGCTGTATGTCCTCACCGAGATACTCAAGCTTCTGCACCCGTTCATGCCGTTTATCACCGAGGAAATTTGGCAGGCGCTGCCGCACGAGGGCGAGGCACTTATGATAGCCGAGTACCCCAAGTACAAGGAAGAACTGCATTTCCCCGTGGACGAAGTGAACTTCGAGATGGTCATGGACGCTATAAAGGCCGTGCGTGCCCGCAGGTCGGAGATGAATGTGCCGCCGTCCAGAAAGAGCCACCTCATCATCGTGACCGATAAGGCCAAGGCGTTTACAGACGGCGAGAAGTTTATCTGCAAGCTGGCTTACGCCTCCGCGATAAGCGTTACTGCCGAGCTTCCCGAGTCTACCGACGGCATGGTGTCCGTCATCACCGATAACGCCCGCATGTTCATGCCCATGGCTGAGCTCGTCGACCTTGAAAAGGAAAGAGCCCGCATGGAAAAGGAACTTGCAAACGCCTGCAAGCAGCTTGACGGACAGATAGCGAAGCTTTCAAACGAGAAGTTCGTTTCCAGAGCACCCGAGGCAGTTGTCAACACCGAGCGTGAGAAAAAGGCAAAGCTCGAGGCACTTATCGAAAATCTTGAGGAAAGCCTTAAAAATCTCAAGTAAGCTCGACCTGTTTTATTAAAATCCGCATATAAAAACTAATAAACTGGTGTTGTGTATTTAGCACAACACCAGTTTTTTGTTTGGGGTGAAAAAATGAAAATATCAACACGATACGCAGACGGCAAGCTCTGCATAGCCCTACAGGGCGAGCTTGACCACCACAGCGCAAGACAGGCCATGAGAGGGATAGCCGAGGCGATAGACGCAACTCTGCCAAGGCAGGTGCTGCTTGACATGTCAAAGCTCAGCTTCATGGACTCGTCCGGTATAGCGGTCATATTAAAGGCCGACCGCAGACTAAAGGAAAACGGCGGCAGACTGTTCATCGACTGTCCGAAAAGCCAACCGCTAAAGGTGCTTGAGGCGGCGGGCGTTGACCGCGTGGTAGACATTATATGCAAAAGGGAGGTAACAACATGACTATAACAAACTACATAAAGCTTGAATTTCCGAGCTACAGCGCAAACGAAAGCTTCGCAAGAGCGGCGGCAGCCGGCTTTGCAGCGCAGCTCGACCCGACGCTTGAGGAGCTGGGCGATATCAAGACCGCCGTTTCCGAGGCGGTCACAAACTGCATCGTCCATGCATACCCCGACAGCATCGGCAAGATAACCATGCGCCTGCGCATTCTTGACGGCGAAAAGCTTGAGATAACCGTGCGCGACTGGGGCAGGGGCATACAGGACCTTGAAAAGGCGATGCAGCCCATGTACACCACCGGCGGAGAGGAGCGCAGCGGCATGGGCTTTACCATCATGGAAAGCTTCATGGACAAGCTCAAGGTCAAGACCCATGTCCAAAAGGGCACGAGCGTCACCATGCTGCGCACGATAAAGCAGCGCCGAGGCCGCCGATGACCGAGCAGACAGTCGAAAATCTCCGCAAGGCCAAGAGCGGGGACAAGCAGGCGGCGGAAGCGCTCATCGAGGAAAACTCGGGGCTTATCTGGAGCGTTGCCCGCCGCTTTTTCGGCAGAGGCACGGAGCCTGACGACCTGTATCAACTCGGCTGCGTCGGCTTTTTAAAGGCGATAGAGGGCTTTGACGAGAGCTTCGGCACGCAGTTTTCGACCTACGCCGTGCCGAAGATATCCGGCGAGATACGGCGCTTTCTGCGTGATGACGGCGCAGTCAAGGTCAGCCGCAGCATAAAAGAGCAGGCGCAGCGCATCCGCTCGGTGCGTACCGAGCTTGAGCAGCGCTTCGGCCGTGAGCCTCAGCTTTCGGAGATAGCCGCCGAAATGGGGCTCACGCCCGAGGAGATAGCCTTTGCCGAGACTGCGACAAATCCTGCCGAGAGCCTTCAGCGTGAAAACGGCGATGACGGCTTTACGCTCGAGCATGTGCTGACAGACAGCTACGGCGAGGAGCGAATGATAGAGCAGGTGTCGCTGCGCTACGCAATAGAGCAGCTTCCCGAAAAGGAGAAAAAGGCGATATACCTGCGCTATTTCCACGGCATGACGCAGGAGTCTGCATCCAGAGTGCTCGGCGTGTCGCAGGTGCAGGTGTCGCGACTCGAGCGACGGGCGGTCGATAAGCTTAGGGAAGTTCTTACAGACACTTGTTAAATCGCAAAATTCGTGCTAAAATACTTGGCTATGAGTTCGGATTTTGAAAAACGATATATTGACGCAAGACGCAAGCTGATTGAGTCCGATTTTGCCTCTTTGAATCCCATGCAGAGAAAGGCTGTAATGGCGACCGAGGGGCCCCTGCTGATTTTAGCAGGCGCAGGCAGCGGCAAAACTACGGTGCTCATAAACAGGATCGCAAATCTTCTTCGCTACGGCATCGCCGGTGACACAAACGAGCTTCCGGCAAACGCAAGCGAGGAGGATATCGAGATAATGCTCAAGGGTGGGGACGAAGCAAGACGCATAGCGGCTCTCGACCCCGTTGAGCCGTGGCGTATCCTCGCCATAACCTTTACAAACAAGGCTGCTGACGAGCTTAAAGCGAGGCTTGAGCGCATGCTCGGCCCCGAGGCCAACGACATTTGGGCATCGACCTTCCACTCGGCCTGCGTGCGCATCCTGCGCCGTGACGCTGAGCGCTTGGGCTTCCCGACGAGCTTTACCATCTACGACACCTCTGACAGCCTGAGCTTAGTTAAGCGCATACTCAAGGACTTCGAGCTTGACGACAAGCGCTATCCGCCCCGCATGCTTCTTGGCGAGATAAGCCGCGCCAAAGACGCTCAGCTCTCGCCCGAGCAGCTTTATGCAAAAGCCAAGGCCATGGGCGATATCCGCAAGGCGAAAATTGCGGAGATATACGCCGAATACTCGCGCCGCGCCTTTGCCGCCGGTGCCATGGATTTTGACGACCTTATCTATTACACGGTAAAGCTTTTAGAGGAGCACGACGATGTCTGCGAGTATTGGCAGCGCAGGTTCAGATATGTGCTCATCGACGAGTATCAGGACACCAACAAGCTTCAGTATCTGCTCGCTTCAAAGCTGGCGGGCGGCTGGGGCAATATCTGCGTCGTCGGCGACGATGACCAGAGTATCTATAAATTCCGTGGCGCAACTATCGAGAATATCCTCTCATTTGAGGACGAGTACAAGGGCTGCCGCGTCATCCGCCTTGAGCAGAACTACCGCAGCACGGCGCACATCCTCGAGGCCGCAAACGCAGTCATCCGCAACAATGTCGGCCGAAAGGGCAAGGAGCTCTGGACAAACGGCGACACTGGCGAGACTATCGAGCTTTATGTCGCCGATAACGAGCACGACGAAGCGCGCTACGTTGCGTCGAAGATAATGGGCAACTACGGCAAGGGCGGCACTTGGAGCGACAATGCCGTGCTTTACCGCATGAATGCCCAGTCGCACCAGTTAGAGCAGGCCTTCAAGCGCAACGGCATACCGTATCGAATTTTCGGCGGCACGGGCTTCTTTGATAGAGCCGAGGTCAAGGACATGCTTGCCTACCTGTGCGTTATCGCATCGCCCAATGACGACCTGCGCCTGACGAGAATTATCAACAACCCGCCCCGCGGCATCGGTGACAGGAGCGTTGAGCTTGCAATGAGCATTGCAGCTCATAACGAGACCTCGCTGTTTGAGGTCATAAAAAACGCGGACATGTATCCCGAGCTTAGCCGTGCAAGCACGAGGATGCGCATTTTTGCGAACATGATAAGCGAGCTTATCGAGGAGTCCAAGGAGCTTGCGCCCGACCTTCTGTACGATCAGCTGCTTGAAAAAACGGGCTATCTCCGACTTTTGGAGGAGAAGAACACCGTTGAGGACTCGGCGAGAGCCGAAAACGTCAAGGAGCTCAAAACGAGCATCATAAACTACAAGAGCGAGACGACCGAGCCTACGCTTGAGGGCTACCTTGCCGATGTTGCGCTGTACACCGATATGGACAACTACGACAATGACGCCGATTGCGTCGTCATGATGACGATGCACTCGGCCAAGGGTCTTGAGTTTACGAATGTTTTCCTCGTCGGTGCCGAGGAGGGCATCTTCCCGGGCATAAAGGCGATAGGTGAGCCGGACGAGATGGAGGAGGAGCGCAGACTTTGCTATGTCGCGATAACTAGAGCAAAGAAAAAGCTGTGCATTTCCTGCGCAAGACAGCGTATGCTCTTCGGCAAGACCACGGCAAACCGTGTGTCCCGTTTCATTGACGAGATACCCGACGAGCACATCGAAAAGCGCAATATCCCGCGCGGATACGGCTATTCGGAAAAGTCGTCCGTTCAGCGTGAATATGTGCAAAGACCGAGCTATCAGACCAAGTCCAGACCAGTGTCCGCTCCCGTGCAGGCCGCGGCAAAGCAAGCTCCCGCACCGTCGTTTAAGGTAGGCGAGCGGGTAAGACACCGTGCCTTCGGTGACGGACAGATAACCAAAATGACCCCTATGGGCAACGATCAATTAATAGAAATTAGCTTTGACGGCGGCGTTACAAAGAAGCTGATGCTCCGTGCCGCTGCCTTACATATGGTGAAGATATAAGCAATGAAAAATTTAAATAAAGCAGTATTGGGAAGGTCGGCGCTCATCTGCACGACCCTCATTTGGGGCACATCCTTTGTTGTGCTCAAGTCTGCGCTTGACAGCATCACGCCATTGTGGGTGCTGTCTATCCGCTTTGGCGGCGCAGCGCTCATGATGCTAATTGCGTCTATCCCACTCCTAAAGAAGCTGGACAAGCAGTACCTCAAGGGCGGCGCAATAATGGGCGCTTGCCTTGCGGCAGCGTATACAGTTCAGACCTATGGCCTTATGTACACGACCCCGGGCAAAAATGCCTTTTTGACGGCGACCTATTGTATACTCGTCCCGTTTTTGTACTGGCTCATTTTCGGCAAAAAGCCGGACAAATATAATATCAGCGCAGCGCTCATCTGCCTTGTCGGCATGGGCTTTGTGTGCCTTAATAAAGACCTGAGCGTCAATAAGGGCGACCTTTTGACCGTGTGCTGCGGCCTGTTTTACGGCCTGCACATCATCGTGACCGGCCGCCATGTCGAGGGCAAAAGTCCGCTGCTGCTGACGATGATACAGTTTGCAGTGGCAGCCGTTTTATGCCTTGTGTTTGCACTCATCTTTGAGCCGAAGCCGCAGAATATTCCCTCAAACTCCTGGTGGTCGATAGCATACCTGACCTTCATGTGCACCGGTGTGTGCTTTTTCCTGCAAACGGTCGGGCAGAAGTTCACGCCCCCGTCGGCTGTCGCCGTCATCATGACGCTTGAATCCGTTTTCGGCACGGCGCTCTCTATCGCCATGGGGCAGGAGATGATGACCTTCAGCATCGGCCTCGGCTTTGTGCTGATATTCTGCGCAATTTTAATTTCCGAAACAAAACTGAGCTTTCTAAAGAAAAAACGCTGATGTTTACCATCAGCGTTTTTGTTATATTCTAATTTCAGACTTCGCTCTCAGCCTTGGTCTCGGCCTTGGCTGCAAGCTTTTTCTGGAGCCAATCCTTGCCGTTGACATAGCGCTCAACGATGAAGGAAACAACATAGTCGCCTGCTGCGTTGACCATGGTCGCGGGAGGATCAACGAGGTTGCCCAGTGCAAGTGCAATGGGGAAAGCGACTGCGAGGTGGTCGGGGAAGAACAGCGAGCACAGAACGAGCTCGCCCGTGCCGCCGCCGCCGGGAATGCCGCTCATTGCGACAGAGGAGAACACTGCAACGACGATAGCGAGGATTATCTGGCCGGGCTCTGCGTCGATGCCGAAGAAGCCGAACAGGAACAGCACCTTGACGATCGCGCTCATTGCAGAGCCGTCCATGTGCATCGTTGCGCCCATCGGGAGCACGACATTGCTGACCTCACGGGAGATGCCGGTGTCCTCAGCAGCTTCCATGTTAGTGGGGATAGTCGCAACGGAGGAGCAGGTGCCGAAGGAAACCGCGGCAGGCTGGAACAGGTGCTGGAACATGACCTTGACAGCGCCCTTGCCGCCGCCGAAGCGTGCATAGATGGGGAAGAAGATGAACATGTAGACAAAGCAGACTACATAGTAGATAATGAGCGTTCTGCTGTACTGACCGATGAGGTCGGGGCCGTATGCGGAAACGAGGGAGGCAAAGAAGCCGAGGAAGCCGATAGGTGCGTAGTAGGTCACGATCTTCATCATGTTAAGGATGCTGTCGGTGACATCGGCGAGTATCTTTGCGGTAAGGGTCTCCTTGCCGCCGGATTTCTGCACGCCGAAGCCGAAGAGTATCGCAAAAACGATAAGGGGCAAAATTGCCTTGCGGCTAAGCAGTTCAAAGAAGTCGGACTTTGTAAAGAAGTTTACGATCATATCCGCAAAGCCGAGACCTGCGACCTCAACGCTGTCCTCAACGACCTTACCGCCTGAGATGGGGAAAATGAGGATGACTATGTACATGAAGACCGCTGCGATGGCTGCCGTCACGAGGAAGGTGCCGACCGTTACGCCCATGAGCTTACCGGCGCGCTTTGCGCCTGCCGCGTTAGCGATAGCGGAGGATATCGAGAAGAACACCAGCGGGACGACGATGCAGAACATGAGGTTGATAAACACCGTGCCCAGCGGCTCAAGCTTAGTGCCAAGCTCGGGAGCGAACGCGCCGATGAGGCAGCCGCAGACTATACCGAGCAGCATAAAGATTATAAAACCGTATGATTTAAAGAAAGATTTTTTTGCCATGATCAATTCTCCCTGAAAATTTACTGTGATAGCATTATATTCTGATAAAATTACAATGTAAATTGAATATCGTGCTTGAAACATTGCAATTTGTGCGGTATACTTTCTTAAAAAGACACAACGGAGACAAAAAGATGTCAGAACGATATAAATACAACCGGGAAGGGTACTTAAACGAAAATTTCAGAATGTTCCACCTGCGTGACACGGCAGGGCAGGAGAGGGACTTTCACTTTCACGAGTTTGACAAGATAGTCATCCTCATATCCGGCAGCGTGAACTACATGGTCGAGGGCACGGACTATAGCCTCAAGCCATGGGATATCCTGCTCGTGCGCCACCATATGATACACAAGGCGCTTATAGATGTCTCAGTGCCGTATGAGAGGATCATCATTTATCTTGACTCTTCGTATGTCGAGCGCTTTGCGCCCGACGGCGGGCTCATGGACTGCTTTGCCGCGGCCGAAAAGCGAAGATTCTGCCTCATGCGCCCCGATGACGGCGAGATCGAAAAGCTAAAGGACAGCCTAGACAGACTGGAGGCTTCGATAAACGATACGGAGTTTGGTGCAGAGCTCATGCGCGGGACGCTGCTTGCACAGCTCATGGTGCAGCTAAACCGCGTAATGCAGCGTGACTCGAGCAGGGAGGATACACCTGCCGAGCAAAGCGGCAAGATATCGGCGGCTCTTTCTTATATAAATGAAAACCTCACCGGCAGCCTGAGCGTTGACGAGCTTGCCGCCATGTGCTACTTAAGCCGCTATCATTTTATGCGCCTTTTTAAGCAGCAGACCGGCTGCACCGTGCATAACTACATCCGCCAAAAGCGTCTCGTCCTCGCCGCAAGGCTCATTCGCGAGGGGATGAGCGCATCCTCGGCTGCCGCCGAATGCGGCTTTACAGACTACTCGGCCTTCCACCGAGCATTTTCCCAAACCTTCGGCGTGAGCCCGGGGAAGATCAAAGGCTCGTGATATTATGTAAACCGCAGATCGCTCTGCGGTTTTATTTTTTAGCCCTGAGCGGAGAACTTCTGCTTGACCTGGCTGATCTTCTGCTGCTGAGCCTGCTCGGTGGTGTACCAGCCGCGGCTGGACATCTCCTTATAAATGTTGTCCTGCATGCGAAGACTGTTGTTGAGCGCGGTGTTGAAGGTCTGGTGAACGTTTGCCGTCGATGACTCGATCGTGCCGTGCATATACAGGTCGCAAACGCCCTTGGTGGTAAGAAGCAGGTTTTCCATGATGTCTCTGTCGTTCATTTTCGCATCCTCCTTAAACAAGGTTATAAAACTGCGTAAACAGCTTCTGGTTCTCGTTTGCAAGCTGCTGCACAGCCTGCTTGAGCGTCGGGTCTGTAAGCTTGCTTGCAGCCTCGTTGCACTGGGTGGTCATGAACTTGATGTGGCCGAGCGCATCTTCGATATAAAGAAGTTCCTTCGGTGTCATAAATTTTCCCTCCATTATAATTTGAGTTGTTAGCTCGATACTATTATCTGCGCACACTGCTGCGTTATGCTGGCAAATGCTTTTCGAAAGGGAATTTATGCAAAATTTTGAACACTTGCGGGGGCAAACAAACTATGTTATAGTTGACGAGATATCTATTGCGAGGTTTTGCAAAATGACTGATAAGCTTCCCAAGCTGCCGAGAATGGCGGCGATACATGATCTTTCCGGCCTCGGCAAGTGCTCGCTTACCGTCGCCTTACCCATAGTCTCCGCAAGCGGCGTTGAGTGCTGCGGCATCCCGACGGCGCTTTTGTCAACGCATACCGGCGGCTTCACCGATTGGACATTTACCGATCTATCCGACTCTATCGTGCCCATTGCCGAGCACTGGAATAAGCTCGGTGTTCACTTTGACGCTATCTATTCCGGCTACCTTGCCTCCGAAGCGCAGGGCAAGCTTTTAGAGCGCACCATTGAGCTTTTGCGCAGCGACGACACGCTCGTCATCGTTGACCCCGCCATGGCCGATAACGGCAGGTACTATACAAATCTTGACGATTCCATGGCCGCGTGCTTCCGCCGCCTTATCGCCAAGGCTGATATCATAACTCCGAACATCACCGAAGCCTGCTTTTTGACCGGCACCGAGTACCGCACCGCGCCGCATAGCGAGGGCTTTGTTACCGAGCTTATCGATAAGCTTTCCGCGCTCGGCCCCAGAGTTGTCGCCGTGACGGGCGTGAGCCTTGAAAAAGGAAAGGTAGGTATAGTTGCGCGGGATAATGCAGCAGGCAAAACGAGCATCGTCATGAACGAGACGAGAGACGGCATGTTCCACGGCTCGGGCGATGTGTTTGCCTCGGCGTTTGCGGCGCTGCTGACAAGAGGTGCTGCGCTCGAGGATGCTCTGCGCCTTGCCGAGGATTTTGTCGCTGCCTGCATCGAGCGTACCGCCGTGCGTGACACTCCGCGCCATTACGGCCTCGACTTTGAGGGTGTGCTGCCCGAGTATATAAAAAGCATTGATAAGCTTTTTGAATAAATATCTGCAAAAACGGCACTGTTTTGGTGCCGCTTTTTTGTTGCCTAATTGTAAAAGAATACATAATTGCCGTTTTTGCACAAAAAGGGAAGTATGTATTGCGAAAAATCATGCCGATTGCCTTGACATAATATTGACATATGGGGTGGTAATTTAGTATAATCTTGCTGTATGGGTAGGCGGCGCTGCCGCCGAAAATATTGGAAGCAAAAAATTTCAATACAGCGGAAGGGGTTGCATATGAAAGACCTAAAACATCTGATCTACTTTGAAAATCTGCTTCAGGAAGCTCAGAACGAGCTAGTCATGAAAGCAGTCGAGGATGGTAAGAAAGCACTTGGTTACAACTGCTACTATATCCCCGAGGTACTTATGAACCTTGACGGTTGCTTCTCGTCAAGACTTCGCGCACCTAATTGCACATCCTGCGATATCTCCAGCTATTACATGACCAACAGAACATGTCCCTACGCCCGCTCCATTCTTGAGAGAGCCGTTGAGGGTGGCTACAATTATCTCAGCTGCCTGTTCGGCGCCGAGAGCTGCGCTACCATCGAGCGTATGCAGGAGCACTTCTTCCTGATCAATCCCGTTAAGCATGACGGCTTTTTCGTCACTCAGATCGATCCTCCCATGAAGGGCGACAAGACCAACCTTGATTACTACAAGGCTCAGCTTCAGCTCAAGGTCGTCGAGCCTCTGAGAGATCGCCTCGGCATCGACGTTTCCGACGAAGCAATGCGCAAGGCTATCGAGAGATTTAACGAGCTGTGCCGTGTCATCACCGAGATCGGCAACTACAGAAAGCTCGATAATCCTCCCATCACCGGCTATGAGTTCCATGTCATCGAGCTCGTTTCCCAGGTCTGCCCGCATGAGCTTATCCTGCCTTACCTCAAGGAGACTCTTGAGGAGATCAAGACCCGCAAGCCCGAGAAGGAGTTCCCGTTCCGCGCAAGAGTAGTTGTTGTCGGCTCCGAGATCGACGATCCCGAGTTTACAAAGCTCATCGAGATGTGCGGCGCAATGGTCGTTGCCGACCGTTACTGCTTCGGTTCCTTCCCCGGACGCGAGGAGATCGAGATCAGAGAAGGCGAGACCGCGTTTGACGCTATCTGCCGCCACTATCTGTACTGGAACCAGTGCGCCCGCTTCATGGACGGCGAGAAGATCGATCAGCGCCATAACGAAGCAAAGAGACTTTGCGACGAGTTCAAGGCTGACGGTATCATTTACGAGAGCATGAAGTTCTGTGAGTTCTGGAGCTATGATAAGATCCTTTCAAACCACATCTTCACCGAGGAATTCAATGTTCCGTGCTGCACCATCGAGAAGGAATACGCACTTGGCTCTGTCGGCCAGCTGCGCACCAGATTCCAGGCATTCATCGAATCTTTGGAAATTAAGAATATTCAGGGAGGCAAGTAATGATGTTTGATAAAGTAATTGCTTCTGTAGATAAGAAACTCGAACGCTTTGACCCCATTTGGCGTGCGCGCAACGGCGTCGGCGGTCAGCGTGACAGATACTATGACAAGACCGGCGTTGCAAAGTACCGTGAGTGGCGCGGCGTTAAGGACACCCTCGTGGACTATGCAGCATGGCTCAAGAACATCATGTTCATGGTGCAGATGGTCGCCTCCGCTCCCGTTGCCTGCCTCAAGGGCTTCTGGGAATACCGCTGGATGGGCTCTTACCTCGGCACCTTCATGTTCATCGACCGCCTGTTCGAGGGCTATCGTGGCTACGAGCTTAAGATCGCTCACCAGAACATGCACGCTATCGTCCGCAGCCTGACCCAGAAGATCGCTCTCGTTCTCGCAAACGACAGGCGCTTCGGCGGCGGTCCGCTGACCGATGTCATGGTTCCCATGGATGAGGTTCTGCCTCCTCTGTTCATGAAGGGCTTCAAGGAGCTCATTCCCATCCCTCTGCAGACTTTGCCCGAGTTCATCATCTGCGATGTTGACCAGCATATCGAGCCTTACTACATAGACGTTGCAGAGTCCTTTGGCCTTGCAGCTGACGTATGCTCCCGCTGCGCAGCAGAGACCGGTGTCGCAATGGACGACGCATTCCCCCTCATCGGCAAGGCATTGGTCTCGACCAACATGCCCTGCAACGCATCCGAGGCGACCTCCATGTTCCAGCGCCGCCGCATCGGCATGCCCGACTTCCCCGTAACGCTGGCTATGATCCACAACGAGCCGGGCGCACATCCGTACTCCACTCAGATGCTCAAGGATGCCATCGCATTCGTTGAGAAGGAGTATGGCGTAAAGTACGACTGGAACGAGCTGTTCAAGTACGCAAAGCTCATGAACGAGCAGAACACCATTGAGCTCGAGAAGTGGGATTATATGAAGACTCCGTATAACCCCCTCGTCGGCATTGCCGAGACCCTGTACCGTCTGTATGCGTGGGCATCCGTCAACGGCCAGGATCCCTACTTCAATAAGACCGACCGCAAGGTCATCAAGATCATCAGAAAGGCATACGAGGAGAAGTACGAGCCGTTCGGCGGCGCTACCCGTCACCGTGCCTTCCTGTGGGGACCCTCCGCGGTTTACTACACCGATTTCCCGACTTGGGTACAGAACTGCTGGGGCATCAACATTGTCCTCAACATGGACTCCACCATGGGTCACAATATGATCAACACCGAAGATCCCGAAGAGGCTATCAAGGATCTGGCTCTGTTCTCCGAAAAGGCTACCATGCGTCACCACGCCGTCGGCGGCTGGGACAATGTCAACGCCGTTTGGGATTACGCCAAGAACTTTAACTGCGACATGGTTCTGTTCAACGACAACATCGCCTGCAAGGGCATGCTCGGCGTTCATGCAGTCATGGAAGAGCAGGCAAGAGACCTCGGCTACCACTTTATCTTCATCGAGCACGACCTTGAGGACTGCCGCACCGTATCCCGTCAGGATATGCGTAACTGCGTAAACAACTACATGTCCGTTGTTCTCAATGAGGAGCCTCTGGATCCTACCATCGTTGAGTTTGACGACTCCGATGCATATTAATAGGGAGGTTATGCAAGATGAAAACCGTTTTTAAAGTCGGCGGCAAGATCTGCCTGGCAGCCGTTCTCGCATTCGTTGGAACCTTTACGCTCTATATGGCCAACGGCGAAAACAAGCTCATATACTATGTCATTCGCCCTCTGCTGAACAAGCATTACGACTCTCAGGTCAGAGACCGCAGAATAGTTTGAACAATTTCGGCAGTTTTATCTAAATTACAAAAAAGAAGCTTCTTCGGAGGCTTCTTTTTTGTGCTCATGCCTAAAAAAGTGCATAAAAACCAATGATAATTGCTTGCAAATTAACATGATTTGTGTTAAACTGTTATCAAAATGCGCAAGGTATGTCAATGCGCTAAGTGAAGGGGGGACACTTTATTGGAAAGCAAAGCAAAAATTATTGCGGTTGCAGGTAAGGGCGGCGTCGGCAAGACCTCGATCTCTGCTTCTATCGTAAGGCTTTTGGTCGAGAATTATCCCGACAAGAAGATACTTGCCATCGATGCAGACCCCGCTGTCGGCCTGTCTGTTGCTCTGGGTGTTGACGTTAAGCTCACGCTTGACGATATCCGTATGAGCATCGTTGACAGCGTCGAAAACGGCGAGACGAGGGAAGCGCTTGAACTGCTCAGCGAGGCAAGGTTCAAGATCTTTGACGCTCTCGTTGAGATGCCCGGATTTGCGTTCTTGGGAATTGGCAGACCCGAGAGCTCCGGCTGCTACTGCAAGGTCAATTCTTACCTCAAGGAAGTTATCGGCATTTTGGCAAACAGCTTCGACTATGTTGTTATAGACGGAGAGGCCGGTATCGAACAGATACAGCGCCGAGTAATGGATAAGGTAACGCATCTGCTCCTGGTCACCGACCAGAGCAAGAAAGGCTGCCAGGTCATTTCCACTATCAAGGGTGTCGCTGATGACCTTATCGTTTACGATAAGATCGGTGCGATCATCAACCGCATGACAAATCCCGAGCTGGCGGAGCTCATCAAAGTGCCCGGTGTAGACATCGTGGCGTACATTCCGGCCGATAACACTTTTGCCGCTAATGATATCAAGGGCAAGAGCGTGCTCGAGCTGCCGGAAGATAGTCTTATGCTCAATGGAGTAAAGGAAGCACTCCAAAAAATAGAAATTCTTTGAAGAAGAGGTGTAACATTTGAAAGATCTTAAGCATCTGATCTACTTCGAAAGTCTTCTTGAGAATGCCAACAACGAGCTGGTAAAGCAGGCTCAGGCCGACGGCGATATCTGCCTTGGCTACACTTGCTACCATGTTCCTGAGGTCCTTCTCAACCTAGGCAACTGTTTCTCCGTGCGTCTGCGCGCACCCAACACAGGCTCTATCGACATCGCGACCTACTACATGTCCAACTACACCTGCGAGTACGCCCGCGCACTCGTAGAGCGTGGTATCGAGGGCGGCTACAAGTTCCTCGATGCACTCATCGGCGTTGACGCCTGCTCGATGATGAACCGTGCAATGGAGCATCTTGAGCTGCTCGACTGCAACGACAAGGAGAAGTTCTTCGTCACCCATATTGACATCCCCTTCAAGGTCGTTGACTACACCATCGAGGCATATGTCACCCAGATGAAGGTACATGTACTTGACAACCTGCACGAGAAGTTCGGCGTTGATGTTTCCGACAAGGCTATCCGCAAGGCAGTCAAGGAGCACAACGAAGTCTGCAAGATCCTCACCGAGATCGGCGACATGCGCAAGGCAGAGAACCCCGTCATCACCGGTTATGAGTACCACATCCTGAACCTCGTTTCCTTCACCTGCCCGAAGAGACTCATTCTCCCGTACCTGAAGGAGACCCTTAAGGAGATCAAGGCTCGTAAGCCCGATCCCAAGCCCTGGTACCGTGCAAGAGTTGCAATGGTCGGCTCCGAGATCGACGATCCCAACCTCACCAAGCTGTTTGAGGACTGCGGCGCATTCATTTGCTCCGACCGTTACTGCTTCGGTTCTACTCCCGGCCGCGAGGTCATCGAGCTGAACAACGAAGAGGATGCACTCACTCAGATCTGCCGCCATGTTATGGAGCACTCCGAGTGTGCCCGTTACATATCCGACGAGAAGGTACATCAGCGTCGTGAGACTGCTGACCGTCTTGCTAAGGAATACGGCGCAGAAGGTATCATTTACGAGCAGATGAAGTATTGCGACTACTGGGGCTTCGAGCGTGCTCTCGTTTCCCATGTCATGGCTGAGGAATACGGTTGGCCTGTCCTGTCTATCGACAGACTGTACAACAACGGCTCCTCCGGTCAGCTGCGTACTCGCTGCCAGGCCTTTGTTGAATCTCTCGAGATCAAGCGCATTCACAAAGAGGAGGGTAATAAGTAATGGCTAAGAAACCTCAGTATCCCAATCCTAAGTTCTTTAAGGCTAAAGATAATATCGATTGGAAAAAGCAGGGTGAGAACCTCATGACCTGCGTAAAGATCTTCGCTGAAATGTTCAAGGAAACCGATTGGAACAGATTCTTTGAGGGTCAGAAGAACAACGCAGTCGCTTTTGCCGATCGTGTAAAAGAAGAGTATGCTGCATTCATGGCACTTGATGCAGCAAACAAGAAGGATGTCATCCTCAACGGTGAAAGACGCCTCGGCCGTCTGTACCGCAAGGGCGCAATGGCAACCGTTCGCCGTGAGTGGCGTGGTATCAAGGACACCGCATATGACTTCTATGAGTGGGCTCGTATGTGGGGCATGCTCCTGATGACCTTCTCCAAGGACCTCATCCCCGCTCTCAACAGTGCTCTGCACTACCGCTGGATGATCTCCTACTTCTGCTGCCATGGCTTCATGGACAAGAACATTATGGGTCTGCGCGGAAGCAACCTGCGCATGAGCCATATCCTCATTTACGATATTTTCCGCTACGTTGCAGAAAACCTCGTATTCCTCTCCAAGGCTGACCGCAAGAACGGTAACAGCACGGAGCTCAACAAGATGCTCGTGACCTTCGACGAGATGACCATGGGTCAGATCATGGCCGGTTTCCCCGACCTGCTCGGTATTCCTCACCAGCTGCTGCCCGTCTTCCTCGTCTCCGAGATCGACCAGCTCACCTGCGTACCTTACATCGATGCAGTTGAGTCCTTCGGTCTGCCCGCTGACTGCTGCCCCGTTCCTTCTTCCGAGTGTGGCGCACTGGTCATCGACGCTCTGCCTGACATGGGTGCCGGCTTCATCTCCAGCTCCATGCCTTGCGACGGCTCCACCATGGCATCTTCCTACTTCGCCCGCCGCTTCCCCGACATCCCCGTGTTCCACCTCTGCTTCCCGGTTCGTTACGAGGACGAGACCGTTCTGCAGAGCGCGGCCGAGGATATCAAGGCCTGCATCAAGTTCATCGAAGATCAGACCGGCGCAAAGTGGAGTTGGGATGCATACTTCTCCGCAATGAAGCGCTTCAACGTCGAAACTTCCTACGAGCTGCAGAAGTGGGAGATCAACAAGACTCCTTACCCGCAGCTGCTCGGCCCTGTCTATGAGCTGTTCCGCAAGTGGAACTACGAGATGGACGGCGGCATCGATCCTCGTGTCATCGGCACCTGCGAGAAGGTCAACAAGATCCTCCTCGAGGCATACGAGAAGCGTGAGGAAGCATGGCCCGGCAAGATGAAGTACCGTGCAATCGTATGGTCCTGCCCGGCTCACTACTATGCAAACTTCTCCAACTGGGCTGCAAACTGCTGGGGCATCAATGTCCTGGTCGAGATGGAGTCCCTGAACTTCACCAAGCCTCTCGAGACCGAGGACAAGGAAGAAGCTCTCCGCGACCTGGCTCGTCTGTACGAGCGCATGGTCATGCGTCGTCACACCAACGGCGGTTACCACAACGTCGTAACCGAGCTGTGGCGTCAGTGCGAAGACTGGAACGCAAAGCTCATCATCATGTACCAGAACGTTGCCTGCAAGAACATGGCAACCGTTCAGGGTCTGCTTGATGACCAGGGCCGTGAGCGTGGCTACGATCTCATCTGGATCGAGCACGATCTTATGGACCCCCGCACCGTTTCTCGCCGCACTATGCGTGACAAGGTCAATGAGTACATGCGTACCGTTATGAACGCAGAGCCTGTTGATCCTTCTCTCGTTGAGTTCGAAGACGAAGTCTGCATGTAATTTGCAGCACAAACACATTCTTAAGTAAATTATTTGGAGGAAATATAAATGAAGTATTTTGGCGGCTGTGATGTAGGCTCGACCTACACCAAGGCAGTTATT
>CAVGBM010000015.1:0-8164 GCA_963627445.1 Oscillospiraceae bacterium
AATTCCTGTCTGCTTTTTTCATAGCTCGGATATTAGGTTTTCCAGTGTCTCGGCGAATTTGCCGATGTGAACACCGTCGGTGAAGCGGTGGTTGAGCTCAAGCGACATGCCGAGAATTTTTCGACCGTCCCGCTCGTGGAATTTGCCCCACGAGATGCGGGGAATTGCGTCGTCGGGGTCAAAGTCGCGCTCGTTTGTAAGCGCCGTGAGCTCGACCCACGGAAGGCAGGAGAAATAAATGAGGTCTGCGCTCTCCTCGTCGACGGGCAAAAATGTCGTCTGCTCGGCGCTGCGGCGCTTGGCCTCATGACAGAACTCCGCTATGTCGCCCTCGCAGGGCATGGTGACAATGTGGAAGCTCTCCGAGCCCTTTTTAAGGTCGGTGAAGCTCGGGCTACGCTCGTCTAAAAGCACAAGCTCGCCGTCAACGATGGCATAGCGAAACGCCTCGACGGAGTTTATCGCCTTCGTCACGAGGTACACCATCGCATAGTAAAACGACACTCCGCTGCGCTTTGCGTAGGCGTAAGCCTCGGTCACATCGACATTGAAGGTCACGCTGTAAAACGGGTTTGATATCTTCGAGAAAAAGTCGAAAATATCCCGGCGCGGCCATGTATTCAGGTCAATTTTCCGCATGTTGCCCTCCGAAATCTTGATGTGTACAGCATACCACACAAAAGAGAAAAGCACAATGGCAGCGGTAAGTGATAGGGATAATTCGCCCTATACCCGGTCTTTCGAGATCGGGTATAGGGTGCGCAGCAGTTTTGGGCGAGCTATTTTTCGTTCAGACAAGCAAAAAATTTCGGCAATACTTTGTGTATTACCGAAATTTTTTGCGCAGTATGGGCGGAAAAGAGCCGTCCAAAACCGATTTATCCCTGTCATTTGCCGACTGACATTGGGCAATGATAGCGCGGCTTGCCGACGCTGGCTTTGCCGTATTCGATGGCCGCCTCGGGGCAGTCGCAGATGCACTTCATGCAATGGACGCACCGATCGCCCCATGTGGGCTTGCCGTTTTTGAGCTCGATATTGTGCGTCAGGCACGACACGGCGCACAGTCCGCAGCTTATGCATTTGTCGGTGGCGTAGAATTTATCGGCCTTGACAAACATGGAGTAAAATGCGTCGTTGACAGCGCCGCTTTTGAGCTTGTCGGCAAGGCTTATCTTCTTCGGCTCAAGGGGCTCTCCCTCGGCGATGAGCTCAGCATAGCCGTCAATTACGGGTACGGCCTTTTCGACTATCGCCTTTGCTTCCTCCTCGCCCGGGACATAGAACATCGCAACATAGTTTTCGGGCATGACTACCTCGCCGACGCCCATGTAATCAAAGCCGCACTCGGCGCACAGAGCCCTGCAGTGCTTTTCGGCGTTGCCTATCTCCGAGCCGCAGGTCATGACGAAATACGCCTTGTGCGCACCGCCAAATGAGCCTGCCTTTATCCAGTCGGACACGATGCGGGGTATGCGCCAGCCGTGGGTCGGCGTGACGAAAACGAGCATTTCGCCCTGCACCGGCTCAAAAATTTTGCCCTCGGAGATATACTCATACACAGGCACGGTCATCATCCCCGTTTTCTCGGCAATGCGCTTTGCCGCAAGCTCGCTGTTTCCCGTGCCGGTAAAATAATATATCATAATTGCTCCTCCTTTGCCTGCTTCCTTTTTATTTTCAATATATGCCACGCAAAAACGCTTGTCAATGCGTATTTTGTAAACGATATCAAAAAACGCCGCAGGTTTTTTCCTGCGGCGTTAAGTCTTTTAAATTACTTTGCGGAAACGGTGAGGGAATTGAGGATAGCAACGACCATTTCGTTGGTCGGGAGCTTGGCAGCCTCGTCGTCGTCCTCTGCGACCATGGAAACGACGGTGATCAGCAGATAATCCGCCGCCACGCCCTCGATGGGGAACGCGAGGCAGTAGTTGTGGCCGTTAAAGTAGTGAACGCCGGTGTTGCCGTTGTAGGTGATGGGATCGACATGCGAAAAGCGCTCCTTGAGCTCGTCGATGTGCGCGGCAAAGTCGTCACCTGCGTAGTAGGAAGCGTACTCGGCCTGCATTGCGAAGTCCTCGCCGTAGATGATCGCGGCGTGGGAGTCGTCGGTGGGGACAAGGAAGCCCTCGGACACTTCGCCGAAGGTGCACTTTTCCTCATCGTAGGTCAGGGAGACCTCGACGGTCTTTGCATCCTTGTAGCCGGAAGCAAAGCTGTAAACGCCGGTCTTGGGCTTGGTGATGGCGGGCTTAGCCTGCTTCTTGCCTGCGGCGGGCTTAGCCTGCTTAGTCTGCTTGGGCTCACCGCCCTTTTTGGAAAGCAGCACTGCCGCTGCGGCGGCTGCGGCTGCGCCGATGGGTGCTATGATAAGCCATTTCTTCATGATGTGATCCTCCGTGTAGTTTGTTTCGCCTTTAACACATATTAATCCCATTGAGCCTTCCAAGTCAAGTAAAAAAACAGCGAGTAGCGTTAACTACTCGCTGAATTTTATTATTTAATGGTGAGCAGCAGCTCGCCGGCCTTGACGCTCTGGCCTTCCTTGACGAACATTTCGTCGACCACGCCGTCCATGCGGGCAACGATGCTGGTCTCCATCTTCATGGCCTCGATGACCACGAGCACGTCGTTCTGCTTTACCGCATCGCCGGGCTTGACGGCGACCTTGCAGACCATGCCGGGGATGGATGCGCCGGTCTGGCTCTTGTCGTTCGGGTCTGCCATGACGGTCTTTACGACGCTGTCGGCAGCCTTCGGGTCGGGCACTGCGACCTCACGGCGCATGCCGTTGAGCTCGAACTGCACGTTGCGCGTGCCGTCGGGGTTAAGATCGCCCAGACCGAGGTATTTGATGATGAGGGTCTTGCCATCCTCGATGTTTATCTGGTTGGTCTCGCCGACCGCCATACCGTTGAAGAACACATGGCTGCCCATGCGCATGATGTAGCCGTACTCCTTGCGGTGGCGGATAAACTCCTCGTATACCTTGGGGTACATGGCATAGGAGATGAGGGAGCGCGGGTACTCGTAGCCGGGATAGAAGCTCGCGACTTCCTTGCGCAGCTTCTCAAAATCGACGGGCTCGAGCAGGTCGCCGGGACGACCCTCGATGGGCTTTTCGCCCTTCAAAACGACCCTCTGCAGATCCTCGGGGAAGCCGCAGGGCGGCTGACCCATCATGCCCTTGAAGTAGCTGACGACGGAGTCGGGGAATGCAAGAGATTCGCCGCGCTCCACGATATTCTCGGGGGTCAGATCGTTCTGCACCATGAATATCGCAAGGTCGCCGACCATCTTAGACGACGGGGTCACCTTGATGATATCGCCGAGCATGAGGTTGACGGTGCGGTACATTTCCTTGACCTCGCCAAAGCGGTTGCCAAGGCCGATAGACTCGACCTGCGGCTGGAGGTTGGTGTACTGGCCGCCGGGTATCTCGTAGCGGTAGATATCGGTGACGGGGATCTTGAGACCCTTGTCGAACTTCTCGTAGCGCAGGCGGACATCGCCCCAGTAATCGCACAGCTCCTGCAGACGCTGCGGGTCGAAGCCCGGGTCGCGCTCCTGGCCGCGCAGAGCCTCGTTGAGGGCGTTCATGCTCGGCTGGCTCGTGAGGTTTGCCATGGAGCCGATGGCGGTGTCGACGATGTCGCAGCCGGCCTCGGAGGCAAGCAGCAGCGTTGCCAGCTGGTTGCCGGTGGTGTTGTGCGTATGGAGGTTTATCGGCAGGCCGACCTCCTGCTTGAGGGTGGAGATGAGCTTCTTTGCAGCATAGGGCTTGAGAAGGCCGGACATATCCTTGATCGTCAGGATATGAGCGCCGCGCTTTTCGAGCTCCTTTGCAAAATTGACATAGTACTCAAGCGTGTAGCGGTCACGGGTCGGGTCGAGGATATCGCCGGTGTAGCACACGGTGCCTTCAAGCAGCTTGCCCTGCTTGAGTACCTCGTCCATTGCGACCTCCATGTTCGGCAGCCAGTTGAGCGAGTCGAACACACGGAACACGTCGATGCCCTCGTGGGCGGCCTCGGCGATGAATGCGCGCACGAGGTTATCGGGATAGCTTGCGTAGCCGACGAGGTTGGAGCCACGTAGCAGCATCTGGAACGGGATGTTCGGGATGAGCTCTCGCATCATGCACAGGCGCTCCCACGGCGACTCGTGCAGGAAGCGGTAGCAGGTGTCAAATGTCGCGCCGCCCCACATCTCAAGCGAGAAGCAGTCGGAAAGGATATCGGCAGTTCCCTCTGCGGCCTTGAGCATATCGCGGCTGCGCATACGGGTCGACAGCAGCGACTGGTGAGCGTCGCGCATGGTGGTGTCGGTGATGAGCAGCTTCTTCTCATTGAGTATGTGCTGCTTTACAGCCTCGGGACCCTTGGTGTCGAGCAGGTGCTTGAGGCCGTCCTCGGCGGTGATGACGCGCTTTGCCTTGGGGAACCTCGGCGTATCGTACTGATGGCGCTCGGTCTCGGGCTCTGCGACCTGGATGTTCGCAATGTACTTGAGCACGCGGGTAGCGCGATCCTTGCCCTCGGAGAACTCGAACAGTTCGGGAGTCTCGTCGATGAACTTGGTGTGGCACTTACCGGCGATGAAGGTCGGGTGGTTGAGGATGTTGGTGACAAAGGGAATGTTCGTCTTAACGCCGCGGACATGCTCCTCGTTTATCGCGCGGGTGGCCTTGCGGCAGACCGCAGGGAAGGTGCAGTCCCAGCTCGTGACCTTGACAAGCAGCGAGTCGTAGTACGGCGAAATGGTCGAGCCCGTGGCGACATTGCCGCCGTCGAGACGCACGCCGAAGCCGCCGCCGGAGCGGTATGCTGCGAGCTTGCCGTTATCGGGCGCAAAGCTGTTTGACGGATCCTCGGTGGTGACGCGGCACTGGATGGCGTAGCCGTTTATCTTGAGGTCGTCCTGGCTGCCGAGACCGATCTCGGGATGGCTTATGGGTGCGCCCTCTGCGATGAGTATCTGCGCACGCACGAGGTCGACGTTGGTGACCATCTCGGTGACGGTGTGCTCGACCTGGATACGGGGGTTCATTTCTATAAAGTAGTGGTTGCCGTCGCGATCGACGAGAAATTCGACCGTACCTGCGTTGACATAGCCGACAGCCTCTGCGATCTTCACAGCGTCGCGGTGCAGTCTGTCGCGCACCTCCTGCGGCACGCTCCACGCGGGAGCAAACTCGACGACCTTTTGATAGCGGCGCTGCAGGGAGCAGTCACGCTCGCCGAGGTGGCGCACATTGCCGTATTTATCGGCAAGGATCTGCACCTCTATATGCTTGGGCTCGACAAGGTACTTCTCGATGAAGATATCGTCGTTGCCGAACGCCTTCTTGGCCTCGCTCTTAACGAGCTCAAACGCGGGGATGACCTCCTCGGGCGCATTGCATAGGCGCATGCCGCGGCCGCCGCCGCCTGCCGCTGCCTTGAGTATTACGGGGAATCCGAAGCTTATTGCTTTTTCCAGCGCCTCCTCGCCGCTCTTAAGCGGCTCCTTGCAGCCCGGGACCACCGGCACGCCGCAGTCGATAGCGATCTGCTTTGCCGACAGCTTGTCGCCCATCTTGCCGAGCACATCGCTGGGCGGTCCTATGAAGGTGATGCCGTTTTCCTCGCAGGCTCTTGCAAAGTCGGCATTTTCCGACAAAAAGCCGTAGCCCGGGTGGATAGCGTCGACATTACGGCGCTTTGCAAGGTCGATGATGTCGGGAATGTCGAGGTACACGCCGAGGGGGCTCTTGTTCTCGCCGACAAGATACGCCTCGTCGGCCTTGGTGCGGAACAGGCTCAGCGCGTCTTCCTTGGAGTACATGGCGACCGTGTGCAGATTCAGATCGTAGCACGCTCTGAAAATTCTGACGGCTATCTCGCCGCGGTTGGCCGCCAGTACCTTTTTGAATTTGATCTCAGCCATTTCTTTGTCCTTTCTTTTGATATATGTCAGTTGTTTAAAACGCAATTTTCGTAAATTAGTATATCATTTGATTATATTAAGTGCAACATCTAAAATTCACAGGCATTATGCATTAAAATTTTCACAATCATACACTTACGCAAAAAGCGTCCATTTTTCGCTGTTCGTTCGGATTTTACACTCAAATAAGATAAATATTTTCGCAAAAGCAGCAAAATAGTTCTGAATTTTTAACTATGATAAAATTTTAATTTGCTTTTTTATGTCTCCCGTTTGTGCTATAATTCGAGTAATTATAAAATTACAGGGTAAATTAGCTATGGCAAACATAAAAGAAGTAAACGACTTTCTCGACCCCGAGCTTGATATTTACGCCCGTCTGACCGAGGTGCAGCTTCTAAACCGCCGCGAGCCGGATAAGGGCATTTTCATCGCCGAGAGCCCCAAGGTCATCGAGCGCGCCTTAAACGCCGGCTGCGTGCCGATCTCGTTTCTCATGGAGACGCGGCATGTGGAAAACCAGGCAAAGGAGCTCATCGCCCGCTGCGGGGAGGTGCCCGTTTTCACGGCCGAGCTCGATGTGCTGACGCAGCTCACGGGCTTTAAGCTCACGCGCGGCATGCTCTGCGCCATGTACCGCCCGAAGCTTCCGACGGTCGAGGATATCTGCAAAAACGCGCGGCGCGTTGCGGTGCTCGAGGATGTCATGAACCCCACGAATGTGGGCGCGATCTTCCGCTCGGCGGCAGCGCTCGGCATCGATGCGGTCGTGCTCACGAGCGCAAGCAGCGACCCATTGTATCGCCGCTCGATAAGGGTCAGCATGGGCACGGTGTTTCAGGTGCCGTGGACTTATCTCGGCGAGGACGGCATCACCCAGCTGCGCAGGCTCGGCTTCAAGACCGCCGCAATGGCGCTCAAATCCGACTCCCTGCCAATTTACGACCCCTGCCTCGCAAAGATCGACAAGCTCGCCATCGTGCTCGGCACGGAGGGCGACGGTCTGGCAGCGGGCACCATCGCCGACTGCGACTACACGGTGCTCATCCCCATGTCGCACGGGGTGGATTCGCTGAACGTCGCCGCGGCGAGCGCCGTCGCATTTTATCAGCTCGCCGCACTTGACGGAATTGATAATACAAAGGTATAATTAAGTATATCATTTTATGGAGAGCTAAGCATGAATATTAATGTAATAAAGTTTTTTGAAAAGTACGACTCCGACCCCGAGCTCCGGCAGCGTGTTCAGGACGCAGTGAACGCATACCCGGGCAGCCTCGAGCTGCGTGAGGCGCTCGTCGAAGCCTGCCTGATCCCGTTTGCCGAGGAGCTCGGCCTGCCGTTTACCGTGGTCGACCTCAAGGTCTACGAGGCCACGAAGCGCCACGCAAAGCACAAGGATGTGGAGCTCACCGAGGAAGACCTTGCCGCCGAGGATGACGACGAGGACTACTGGCTCGAGGGCAAGGGCTGGACAAACGACGAGTCGGCGTTCTGCACAGGTCAGCACTAACAACATTCCCGGCAGTTTTGCCGGGATTTTTTTGAGGGTATAAATGAAAGTACAAAGAAATTTTCCGAAGTTCATCATCACCGCCAAGGGCACCCGCTGGGTCGAGCAGGGTCACCCTTGGATATACGAGGCGGAGGTCATAAGAGCCGAGGGCGATGCCGAAAACGGCTGCCTAGTCGACGCGGTCAGCGAAAAGGGCAAGTACCTCGGCACGGGCTTTCTGAGCCTTAAAAGCAAAATTCGCATCCGCCTTATATCCCGCAACGCAAACGACAAATTTGACGAGGCGTTCTGGCGCAGGCGCATAGGCTACGCATGGGATTACCGCAAGACCGTTATGGCGGGCGACCTAAACTGCTGCCGCGTCATTTTCGGCGAGGCCGACGGCTTCCCCGGCCTGACGGTGGATAAGTTTGCCGACATTTTGGTCACGCAGACGCTCTCGGTCGGCATGGAAAAATTAAAGCCCATGCTGTTCCCGCTCATTGCCGAGATCCTGCGTGCAGACGGCCATGAGATAAGCGGCATTTTCGAGCGCAACGATGTGAAAATTCGTGAGCTTGAGGGGCTTGCGCAGGGCAAGGGCTGGTTCGGCGACGAGCACCCCGAAAGCTGCGTGACCGAAATTTGCGAAAACGGCGTGTACTACAGCGTCGATGTCGAAAACGGGCAGAAAACCGGCTTCTTCCTCGACCAAAAATATAACCGCCTTGCCGTGGC
>CAVGBM010000016.1:0-4169 GCA_963627445.1 Oscillospiraceae bacterium
GCAGATAGCTGCTATCGATTGGCAGTATGAGTGCTTGGCAAGCGGGTTGTTAGATTAAGCTTGAGAAAAACCCCATCCTGAGCAGCGGCGAGAAGGCTAACACCATCACCGTCTCCCAGGCTGAGGAGCTTGCAAAAGGCAACGACCTGTGCATCCTCACCAAGGACGGCAACCCCCTCAACAGCGCTTCCGCCGGCTCTATCAGCTACTGGTTCACCGGTGTCAACAGGATCTACGCAAAGAGCACCATGCCCACCAAGCCCGGTAAGTACATCGTTACCGCAACCGTCCGCGGCGGCGACTTCTTCGCATTCCCCAAGACCTTCACCTTCACCATCGTCGCTGACGAAGCATAATTAGAAGCTGAAGTAAAATTAAACAAACGCACCGCCGGTCGGCTCACCCCGACCGGCGGTTTTTTGCCCGAAAAAAAGCTGTCTGAATTTTCAGACAGCTTTTTGCAGTTCGTGTATCACTTGTGCGCTGTCGGCATCTATGCAGATGCTGCGGCGGGCGCATAGGTGCAACCCAGAGCAAAAATACTCCTGCAATTATCTTGCCAATATATATCTGCTGTTTCTTGCCCGCCCATCCTGCAAAAGCAGACCGGCTTTGACCATTTTCCTGATCAGTCGGGAAGCGGTGGACGCACTAACACCAAGCAGCTCCTCGGCCTCCGGTCTTGTAATTGCGCCGTGCTCCCGGACATATGATAACACCCGCTGCTCATCACTATCCGGCTCCAAAACAGGGGCGGACGGAATGTTTTCGATTGGCGCAGGAGCGGTTTTTGCCTCATATTTCGCATTGATGTTGGGCAGCGTGATCTTAAAGCTATTCTTTGTGGTGGAGATCACAGGCTTTTCCGAAGTGCCCTCGTATGTCTCCATGATCTTTGCAAGACCGGTGCCGTATGCCTCGATCAAATGCAGCCGATAAAATACATTGGCGAGATTTTGGTTTCTGCACACAGAGATGCCTGCCAAAATATCCTCCAGGTCAATTCCGGGCATAAGGCCGCCAATGGATACAAATTCAATGCGGTCATCATAAATGCTGATCAGAGCGCTGGCGCTGAACGAATAGTCCCGGTGGACTAGGAGATTCAGCAGCGCTTCTCTGACGGCAATCACAGGATAGTCCCGAACATCGATGCGTGAGAGCTTTTCAATGGTGGCGCGGGTCTGATTGCGGAAGTCGATATACTCATAGACATCATTCATCTGCTTCATCAGAGAACCGCCGAACTCCCGACGATCCTTGAAGATCATCTGTTTGGTTCCCTGGAAAACAGCCGCCTTGATGGTGAGGGGGTTCTGATCAGACAAGAGCAAGGCCAGATTGCTGTACAACCCATCGTTATCCACGAGCTTAAGCGTGCGCATTTGCTGCGGCCCAAACTCAACCTTACGAACCCCAAATTCCTTTTCGGCTGCATCGAATGTGAGCTCCTGATCCAGACAGCGCATCGTTTCAAAGCGGTCTCCGTCCGTTTCCTTGATCATGCGGCGGATTGCGGTATCAGTAGCCGGTACAGAGGAATAGCCCTGTCGGACATAAACGCCCTCAGGGCGCATTCCCTTCTTGGCAATGTAATACGGACGGTCTGTGCCGCGCTGAACATTGATCTCAATAATTTTCTTTCCGGCTTCCTCAATGGTTTTGTAGCGAAGGAACATGGTGACATCCGGCTTGATGGAATCCCGAACGATGTTGCTGATCTGCAGCGCCGTGCCGTCCGGGTCGTCCAGACCCACAACTTCACCATCATCCCGGACACCGATATACAGCGTGCCGCCGTCGCTGTTTGCAAAGGCAATGATCTCCTTTTTGATGTCGTCTACGACGACCGATTTCAATTCAACGGCTTCACTTTCCTGATACGGCATGTCATCCACTCCCTTGGCAAAATTATCTCGTCATCATTATAATAAATCTCGTCAATTAAGTCAATGCGCTTGACGAGATTTTAAAGCTCTGATGACGAGATAATTTGATTGTTCCCAGGTTTTCAAGGAAAATATCCACTGATGTACAAACGAGAGCTATTATCTCGTCAATCATGTCGTCATGTCATCGCGAATATTATATGTTTATATATGTTTTTGTTGCGAAAAAAAGCTGTCTGATGATTCAGACAGCTTTTTGCAGTTTGCGTATCACCTGTGCAATATCCGCATCTATGCAGATACTGCGGCGGGCGATGTCGGCAGGGGCGTAGGTCTCGCCGAGGTTGAGGCAGGCGTAGGTGGCGTGCGGGTTTTTGGCGGTCATCTGCCAAAACGGATATTTAATGATGACCGGCGTATTGTAGCCCACGCCGAGCTCCAAAAACAGGAGCTTCTGCCGCTTGTGCGCCTTTAGAAACTGCTCGTACCGAGCCTTGGCGGCGTGCCAGCCCTCGTCCTCGACAAACCTGTCGTCGCAGCGCAGATTCATCGTCATGGGTCTGCCGCAATGCGGGCAGTGGGGCACAAGCTCGGTCGGGACACGCATGTTCTCCTGACGCTCGACCATCTGCCGGATGACGGCCTCGTTGTCGAAGGTCTTCTGCCGACACGGCAGCCTGCACTGGAACAGGCCGTAGTCGCCCTGCGTGTAAAACAGCCGCTGCTTGTCGAAGCCCGCCTTCTGAAAGCAGTGGTCGACGTTCGTCGTGATGACGAAATAGTCCTTGTCCCGCACGAGCGAAAGAAGCTGCGCATACAGCGGCTCGGGCGGGTCTTGATAGCGGTTTGCGTAGACGAAGCGGCTCCAATACGCCCAGTGCTCCTCGGGCGTGGGGAAGGGGTAAAAGCCCGCCGTGTACATGTCCTCGAAGCCGTATTTGGCCTTGAAATCGGTGAAAAGCGCGTCGAAGCGCTCGCCGCCGTATTCAAAGCCCGCCGCGGTGGACAGCCCTGCGCCCGCGCCGATGACAACGGCGTCGCAGTCGTCCAGCGCCTCGCGCAGCTTAGCTATCTGCTCGGAGAAGCTTGGCATAGATCTCTCTGTCGATATCCTTGAAAACATTGAAAACCACCCTCCTGACGCTGCTTTCCTGCGTCAAAAATTCCTTGACCGTGCGCACGGCAAGCTCGGCCGCACGCTCGTTCGGGAAGTGAAACTCGCCGGTCGAGATGCAGCAGAACGCAACGCTCTCAAGCCCGCTTTCCGCCGCCAGCTCGAGGCACGAGCGGTAGCACGAGCACAAAAGCGCTTCGTCCCGCTTTGTGACCCGCCCCTCGATGATCGGCCCGACCGTGTCCAGCACATAGCGGCACGGCAGGTCGAACGCAGGCGTTATCTTCGCCCGCCCCGTCGGCTCTGGGTGCCCCTGACGGCGCATGAGCTCGGCGCAGGCGCGGCGCAGCTCCACACCGGCGTAGGTGTGGATGGCGTTGTCGATGCAGCGGTGGTTGGGGATGTAGCAGCCGGTGAGGCCGGAGTTCGCGGCGTTGACGATGGCGTCGCAGCGCAGCGTCGTGATATCGCCCTGCCAAAGGTACAGCCCGGGCTGCACGGGGGTGAGCTCGTCGATGTCGGTGATGCCCTTGTCGTTAAGCTCCTCGTGCAGATACTCGTCCTGCACCTTGAGAAACTCCGCCGCCGTGCGCTGCGCCGGACGCACATTCATGAGCGCCCGCAGCAAAAGCCACTGGTCGTCGGCCTCGGCGGGAATGTCGATGCACTCAGGGCGCTCGCCGAGCAGTGAGTCGATGAGATAGCGCCGTCTTTCGCCCTGTGTCATGCTCAGAACTCGTAGGGCGGGTTGCCGGAAAAGTCGCAGATGCAGCCGTGCGGGGCGTCGAGATAGAACACCTCAAAAATGGGGTTTGTCGCCTCGCCGTACTGGCTCTTGACGATGGGGTCTTTGATGCACATTTCCTTGACGGCCATGTTGTTTTCAAACTTTGCCGTGCCGTGCAGGCGCAGCCATGCAAACTCGGGGCTCGAGACCGAAAGCTCGACCTCGGGGTTTGCCTGCATGTCCTTGTAGACTTCCTTGGTGTTGTTGGTGCAGAACCACAGCTTGCCGTCCATTTCGCCCTGGAAGCCGAAGGGGCGGCACTTGCCCTTGCCGTCGCGGCCGACGGTCGCCAGATACTGTACGGGGTTTGCCTTCAAAAATTCGATAACCTTTTTCATTATAATTTCCTCCTTGCAATTTGTCCTTGCAGGCATTATAA
>CAVGBM010000017.1:0-3352 GCA_963627445.1 Oscillospiraceae bacterium
GATCCAGAACAGTAATATTACTAAGTGCATGAGAAGCCATGATTATTACTCCTTTGTATATTTAAGTTTAAGCGATCAAGCCATGAGGTTTGCGATGGGGTTGAAGAACAGGAAGGACACGACCATGATGACTACGAGAGCCAGTGCAGCGTAGATGAACAGCTGTACGAAGATCTTGTTCTCTTCTGCCTCGGTGAGCTTTGTCTGAGTACCCATAGCGCCGAGGATCAGAGCGCCGCCGGTGGACAGGGGAGAGATACCTGCCAGGGAGCCGCCTGCGCCGACAGCTGCCATAAGTGCAACAGGGTTAACACCGCCGACCTGTGCTGCGATATCAGCACACATAGGCATCATAGTGGGGTAAACAACGCCCAGAGCGGAGCTTACGAGGCTGAGCAGGCCTGCGGACAGACCCATGATCGGGGTTGCGGTGGTCTCCGTCATGATAGACGCCATTGCGTTGCTCATAAGATCGAAGCCTCCGACTTCCTGAACGACACTTAGCAGTGCGCCGACACCGAGAACCATGGTGATGGTGCTCCAGGGGATCATCTTGATAGCCTTTGCTTCATCGCCGATACGGAAGAGGATGAGCAGCATTGCAACGATGAATGCCGACAGACCGATGTTGACATCGACGAAGATGATGAGAACGAGCATTACGAGGATGCTCAGCAGGGAAATGATCTGCTGTGCGTTGAACTTCTCGGTGGTCTTGAGGGTCTCGATGTTTTCGGTAGCCTTGACCTTGTGACCCTTGAAGATAAAGAAGATGATAATGGAGAATATGATGGAGATCAGGGTGATGCAAACGAGGATGGTGGGCATAACATTCTCAAGACCTGCGCTTTCCGCAGCGGAGGTGATGATGGCCGCTTCGGGGGTGATGGGGCTCATTCGGCCTGCTATAAGACCGGCCTCACCGATAAGTGCGAGCATTACGGGGTTATATCCGACTGGGATAGCAACGCTGACTGCCAGTGCGGGGATGATAGCAAGTGCGGGAACTGCGCCGGGGCCGACTGCGGAGATGATAAAGCCTGCGATGAAGATGGCTATAGGCAGCAGCCAAAGCTTGGTGCCGACCATGCTGACGATCTTTCTTGCGAGAAGATCAAGTGCGCCGGTGGAGTTAATGAGCGCAAACAGGAGCGTGATACCAACGAGGGTAACGAACATCGAGGAGCTCACGCCTGCGATGAGGTTCTTATCGGTAAGGCCGAAGATCCTGACGGCGATAACGCCGACACCGAGTGCGACTATACCGACATTGCTCTTTCTTAAGAAGGCAAGTACGATGACTGCCAGGAATATGATCAATGATAATACATCCATTATTGTTTCCTCCTAAAAGATTGCCCGATCAGCAGCAGGGCGGCTGTTTGGCCTCGATATTCATCTGATGGCCGCTGTAGATACCGTTGACAAAGCTCTTCTGGAACTTGGATGCGGCCAGCAGCTTGTCAAAGTCGATGCTAACCTCGTAGCCCATGCGCTGGAGCATATACACAAGATCCTCGGTAGCAGTGTTGCCGGAAGCGCCGGGAGCGAAGGGGCAGCCGCCGAGGCCGCCGAGGGTGGACTGCACCTTGTCGATGCCGCTTTCGATAGCAGCGAGGGTGTTCACAAGACCCATGCCGCGGGTATCATGGATGTGGACCTGCCACTCGCAGTCTGCAAAACGCTCGGTGCATGCCTTGCAAAGTCTGCGGACCTGTGCGGGATCTGCGATGCCGATGGTGTCGGCAAGGTACATGGAGCGCACGCCGGTGTCGTAAAGACACTGAGCAAAGTCGAGGACCTTCTCAGCCGAGGGGATACCCTCAAACGGGCAGCCGAGTGCGGTAGCCATGCCGACTGCAACGGTAAGATCGGGGAAGGTATCGAGGATGCGCTTGAGCTCGGCAAAGGACTCGTCGTGAGTGCGGTTTATGTTTGCCTTGTTATGGGTCTCGCTGACGGAGATAACATAGGAAATGTTGCGGATGCCTGCCTTGTAGGCGTTCTCGGCACCGCGGAAGTTAGGAGCCAGAGCCCAGAACTTCACGTTGGGGTAATGCTCAAGGCAATACTCTGCAAGCTGGGTCGCGTCTGCCATCTGGGGGATAGCCTTGGGACTTACAAAGGATGTTACCTCGATCTCGTCCACGCCGGCGTTTACAAGCGCGTCGATGACGCTGATCTTTTCCTCAAATGTGAGCATCTGCTTGAGGTTCTGCCAACCGTCTCTCGGTCCGACTTCAACGACTTGAATTTTTTTCATATTAACACACCTTCATTTTTTTCATTATTCCTTTGCGATACGACGCTTTAAGCCTGCAGATCTTAACGGGTCTCTCGCCTTTTGTGTGTTCATAATATCGTAATAACAGTTAAAAATCTATTTGTCAAACTAATCGCAAAATAAAACTTGAAATTTGTTTCACTATCTGCTAAAGTGCGATTATGAAACAAATTAACGCAAAAACTTTTAAATTTCGACGGTGACAGATATGGGTAACGGCACTTTAGGTAAACAAAAGATCAGAATTTGTTTTCTTGGCTACGGAAAATTATACGATCTGGCCAAGGAAGTGACAGACTCGCTCAGATCAGACGAGGTCGACTATGTCCTTTATGACTGCGAGATGGATACGCAGGAGGCGTGCGTTCAGGATGCGCTGTCACTGGGCTGCGAGGTGTTTATCGCCGGCCCCGGCAACGGCGCGTATTTTCGCAGCAGACACAGTCTGCCGCTTATCGAGATACCCGTCCGCACGGTCGATTATGCCGTTGCGGCAAGAAAGGCGCTGTTTGACGGGCACAAGAATATCGCCGTCGCGCACTATAGCTATACACAGCCCATTGAAGTCGAGATGCTTTCAAACCTCATGTCATGTCCGATAACGGAGATAAAGTTTGAAAATGTTACGGAAATGTTCAGCATCGTGCGCGAGTCGGAGTGCGATGCATTTATCGGCGCGGCCGGTACCGTGAGTGCGGCCGAGGCAGCCGGAAAGGCGGGCTATCTTGTATATTCAAACACGTCGAGCATTTCCAATGCCTGCCGTCTGGCAGAGGAGACCGCACGGAATATCATGCTCAACCGACGTAATCGCGCCATCACGAACGCCATCATGCAAAACTCGGCGCTTGCCATCATCGTGACCGACACCGATGGCAAGATAGATTTCTTCAACCGCGTCGCACAAGGCTATACCGGCCTTTCCTCGCGGCAGGTGCGCGGGCATAGGATAGACGAGTATCTGCCGAACCTGTCCGTTGCATCATTTATAAAGGATCACAGCTCAAAGCACGAAAGCTTCCGGCTCGTCGGCGGTGTTATGATGCGCTGCGTGCAGGAGCGCATACA
>CAVGBM010000018.1:0-17991 GCA_963627445.1 Oscillospiraceae bacterium
CTGCGCCGGTGCACTCGTGTTCCTGTTTGCGACCAGGAAAAAGAAAGAGCAGTAATCCAACAGAAAACTGGCACCGCTTCGCGGTGTCAGTTTTTTTGTTAATATTCAATTGTAAAAGGAGATCACTCTCAGTTATAAACGACAATCTGTTTTCGATAAGCAGTAAATGTGCACATTTTCTTGACAAAATGCCAGAATATGGCTATGATTAAAAAAGTATCAAAAATTAAGGAGCGTGTACATGATTGCCAATTACAATAGAATACAACAGGAATTAAATGAAGAGTATAACTTGTTTGTGTTAAAGATTTCGAAGAAGGCAAATGAAATAAGAGAGGACTATTTAAAGCTTTCCTACGAAAACCAGAGGCGTTTTTTGCAAGAAACTCAAGCGTTACTAAGAGCTGCTTCTGTCGCCGATATGTTAAATGAGGTCGCAAACTGGCGCCCAAATGGGTAAAAATATGAAAGCAAACAAACAATTAGCTTCTTTGTTTCACAGATCGCTAGAGGCTTTGTTCAGTGGAATAGTTTTGGCGGTAGTAGCTTCTCTTTTAACCACATCGATTATGGAAAATGAACAACAGAAAAATGCGCAGGAGCGCTTAATACTTGACATTCCAAATATATACATTGGATGTAACATGGATTGGATGAATGAGCATTTTGGAATACCACAGTTTACGGGGAAAAAGAATGATTACACTTTATGTGCATATATTTTTGAGTACTTTGTAATTCAAGCAGCATTTGATAAATCTGGCTCGATAAAAGCGTATTTTGTTACTCAACTTGAGAGTTACAGCGATATTTTTTCGGTCAATGACTACACAAAAATCTCTAGTGAGGGAGTTTCACTGTGTAACACATCTTATTATGATTTGCCTAATGCCCCAATTTCTACTTTTGGATTTGTATCCAATGGAAGTGTTAGAGCACTATATGCAGAAGAGTACTTCTCTAATGGAGGAGGAAACTATTATAGTTATTACTTTGCAAGCTTTGATTTTGGAAAAACCGGAGGAGATGACCTGCCATTTATAAGAGAGTTTTGCTTTGAGGGTGAAAATAACGCAGATGATGAAGTGCCGAGGGAGATATCAAAAGGAACTGCACTTGAGAACCGGCGCATCTCTTGCCCCAATACATATGGAGTATCAGATTTAAATGCGATTGAGACATGTGAGCTCCTTTTAAACTATGACTGGTTTAATAGTATGCAGCTAAGGAATAAGTATCATGATACTGCAAGGCTTTTTGAGGATATCCAATAATCAATGCAAGAATGCTTACATACGCCATGTAATCCGAGCTCAACACATACTTGGTAATGCTGTTGCATGCTGTCAACCATCGCCTAATTTGCGAAAAAGCTTTACAAAATACCCGTTGAAATGCGGCGGGTATTTGTATTATACTGATCGTATCAAATTTCAGAGGGCGAAGGATTATGCGAAAAGTTATAAGAACCATCGTGCTCGTCGTGTGCATTGCGGCCTTTTGCTTTGCCGGATACAAGCTGTATGACTACTATTCGGAGATGAAAAAAGGCGAGGACACGGTCGACAAGCTCAAGGATATTGCCGTGACCGAGGTCGAGCAGGGCGAAAAAGCGCCGATAAGCGTCGATTTCGCGGCGCTCCAGGCCGAAAACCCCGACATAATCGCGTGGCTTTATTGCGAGGATACGCCGATAAACTACCCCGTCGTGCAGGCCGAGGATAACCAGTATTACCTGCGCAGGCTCACCGACGGTACCTACAACACAAACGGCACGCTGTTCATGGATTTTCGTGATGCGGCCGATCTCAGCGGCTTTAACACGGTGATCTACGGCCACCGCATGCGGTCGAAGGCCATGTTCGGCACGCTGCCGGAATACCTCGAGGATGGCTATTACAGCGAGCATCCGGTGATGTATCTGCTCACGCCGGAGAAAAGCTACAGGCTCGATATCGTGTCGAGCTTCCTCCTGCGCTCTGACTCGGACATCTACAAGCCGATCGAGACAAATGAGGACAAAAAAGCATTTTTGGACAAGATAACGACCGATTCGGCATTCAAGCCGAACATCGAGTTCGGCACCGACGACCGCTTCGTTATGCTGTCTACCTGCTCGTACGATTTTGAAGAAGCCCGCCAACTGGTCATTGCAATGCTCACCGAGCTGTAAAAAAATCCCCCAATCTTAACGATTGGGGGATTTTTTGCTTCTATTTACAGTCCGTATTCCTCGGCCAAGGCTTTGAATGCGGGGAGCGAGCGCTTGATGCGGTCAAACGGCACGCAGTAGGCAAGGCGAACATAGCCGGGGCAGCCGAATGCATCGCCCGGGACAACGAGAATGTCCTTTTCCATCGCCTTGCGGCAGAACGCCTGCGAGTCGCCGCCCGGTGCCTTGACGAAGAGATAGAACGCGCCGTCGGGCTTGACGCAGGTAAAGCCCATATCGCTGAGCGCCGAATAGGCAAGCTGGCGATTATCGTCATACTTTGAGATATCCGCAGTCACGCCGAGGCACTCGGCCGCCGCCTGCTGGAACATCGTCGACACGCAGACATAGCCCAGTGCTCTGCCTGCGCCGCAAACCGCCGCCCAAGCGTCGTCGTGGGAAGCCATCTTCGGCGAGAGTGCAAGAAATCCTATGCGCTCGCCCGGGAGGGAGAGCGACTTGCTGAACGAGTAGCAATACACGGTGTCCTCGTAGTACGCCGGAATGAACGGCACCTCGACATCGCCGTAAACGAGCTCACGGTACGGCTCGTCGGCGACAATGTAGATGGGGTGGCCGTACTCGGCGGCTTTTTTGTTAAGCAGCTCGGCGATGGCCTTCACGCTGTCGGGTGACAGCACCGCGCCGGAGGGGTTGTTCGGCGAATTTATGATGATAACGCTGGTTTTCGGGGTGAGCCTTGCCTCCAAAGCCGCAAGATCGACCTGAAAATCCTCGTCACAGGGTACCTCAATGAGCGTGCCGCCGGCCTGCTCAACATAGACCTTGTACTCGGGGAAGTAGGGCGCGAGCACGAGCGCGTCCTCGCCCTCGGAGACGAGGGCTGCGAGAATGATGGCCAGTGCCGACGATGCGCCGTGGGTCATGTATATATCGCTCGGGGAATACTCAAGTCCGAAGCTTTCGGTCAGGTACTTTGCGACCGCCGTCCTGACACTCTCGAGTCCTGCTGCCGGAGCGTAGGTGTGAAGCTCGATGGGGGAGATGGTCTTCATGAGCCTGTTGACAACATCAAGAAATTTTTTGGGCGGCTCGATACTCGGGCTGCCGATGGTAAAATCATAGACATTTTCGGGGCCGACGACCTTCGCACGCTCTGCGCCGTAGGCCGCAAGCTCGCGGATGACAGCGCCGGAGCTGCCCCAAGTGATATACTTTTTCGGTATCATGCTTTTCCCTCCAAATAGTTTTTGAGATAATTTATCGCCTGCCTGTAGCCCTCAAAGCCGAGCCCCATGTAGGTCTTGATGCAGGCCATGCCCGCGTAGGACACCTGGCGGAACGGCTCACGCTGACTGACATCGGACAGATGCACCTCGACGGCGGGTATCGCCACCGCCTTGAGCGCGTCCAAAATGGCGACGCTCGTGTGCGTGTAGGCTGCGGGATTAATGACGATGCCGTCGACCTTGCCGAAGGCGGCCTGAATGCGGTCGACTATGCTGCCCTCGTGGTTGGACTGGTAAAGCTCGCAGTCGACACCGGCCTCACGGCATGCGTCCCACACGAACTTCTCAAGATCCTTGTAGGTCTGCCTGCCGTAGATATCCGGCTCTCTGATGCCGAGCATGTTGAGGTTCGACCCGTTTATGATAAGAAGCTTCATTTTATCATCTCCATGATAGCGTTGACAGTTTCATTAATATCGCCGTTGTTGTCGGCTCTAATGTCGGCAAAGCGCCGGTACAGCGGAAGTCTCGCAGCGTAAAGCTCGTTTAGATCGGTGCTGAGCGAAATAGGTCTGCCGTCGCGGGCAAGCTTATTTGTGTCGCGCTCTATCCACACGATAACGCCGTTTTGGTGCAAAAGCTCGTAGTTTTCCCCCACGGTGACAACGCCGCCGCCGGTCGAAATTATATTGCCGCTGAGCTTGCCGACCTCGGCGGTGGCCTCCGTTTCAAGCTTGCGGAAGCCCGCTTCGCCTTGGGCAGCGAAAATTTCGGGAATAGTCATGCCAGCTTTTTCGGCAACTATCGTGTCCGTGTCGAGTATCTTCCTGCCGAGCCTTTCGGCGAGCATGGTAGAGACGGTGGTCTTGCCGCTGCCGGGCATACCGATGATGACGATGTTCTGCATCTGGTGCGACAGGACACGCTCAATGCGGTCGATCTCGCTGTCGGGGAGGAGCTTGCCTGTAAACAGCTCGCAGCTGCGCTTTGCCTGCGAAACGAGCATATACAGGCCGCCGGCGCAGGGGATGCCGAGCTTTTCCGCCTGCAAAAGCAGAGCAGTCCGTGCGGGGTTATATACAACATCGAGTACGCCGATGAGCTTGGGGAACTGCTCAAGATCAACGGCGGCCTTTCCGTTATTGGGGTACATGCCGACGGGCGTGGTGTTTGCGATGATCTCGGCATCATTGTGCTTTGCGATGTTCTCGTAATTGTTCTCGCCCCTGCGGGAGATGACGACTACCTCGCGTGCGCCGAGTTTTTTGAGCACTGCCTGCGCCGTGACGGAAGCACCGCCCGTGCCGAGGACGAGCGCCTTTTTGCCCTTTACCGCAATGCCGTTGTGCAAGATGAGGTTTTCAAAGCCGAAAGCGTCGGTGTTATCACCGCAGAGACTTCCGTCGGGGCGGCGGACTATCGTGTTCACGCTGCCTATCTGCGCTGCCGTCGGCGAGAGCTCTTTACAGTAGGGCATGACCGCCTTCTTGTACGGTATCGTGACGTTCAGCCCGTCAAATTCGCCGCTTTTGAGGAACGCTTCAAGCTCCTCGGGCGATTTTTCAAACAGCTTGTATTCGTAGTCGGCCAGCATGGAATGAATCTGCGGCGAATAGCTGTGGCCGAGCTTTTCGCCGAGTAGACCGCACCTTGGCATCATATCACCTCGCTGTAGCTGCCCAGATACTCAAACTGCTCGCAAATGTCCTGAATTTCGCCCATGAGCTGAATGAAGTTGGGCGAATAGACGGGGACATCGAGGTCAAAGTAGAACATGAACTCGAAGTCACGGTCGGGCAGGGGGCGGCTCTCAAGCTTGTTGAGGTTGATGCCGAGCGCGTAAAATCTCGACAGCGCCTTGTACAGCGAGCCCGGGGTGTGCGGCAGCACCATCATGAGGCTGGTGCGGTTTGCGCCCGGGTAAATTTCAAGGTTCTTGGAGATGCAGATGAAGCGGGTGTAGTTGTTGCCCTTGTCCTGAATGGACGAGGCAAGGCACTCAAGCCCGTAGAGCTTGACGCAGGAGAAGCTGGAGATAGCGGCAATGTCGTGCCTGCCGGATTCGGCGACCATGCGTGCTGCCTCGGCGGTGTTCTCGCAGGCGATGATCTTAACACCGGAAAGCGACTGGAGATATGCACTACACTGGCTGAGCGCCTGCTCGTGGGAGTAAATTTCCTTTACATCACTGAGCTTCGTGCCCGGGAGGGCGAGCAGGTTGTGGTCAATTTTAATGCGCACGCTCTTTATGATGCTGAAGCGGTGCTTCATCATGAGGTCGTACACCTTGTTGACAGAACCCGCGGTGCTATTTTCAAGGGGAATAACGCCGTAGCGGCACAGACCCTTTTCGATGGCGGTGAACACGGCCTCGAAGTTCTTGAAATAGAAGATGTTCGGGTTCGTGAACACCTTGTCGCAGGCAAGCTGCGAGTATGCGCCCTCAACGCCCTGACAGGCGACCAGCGGTGCGTTCGGCAGAAGCTGCGGGGTGTTCTCGATAGCGCTTTCTATCTCATCGCAGATAGCCGAATGCGTGCCGAGCAAGCGATTTTGTCTGCTGCGGCTGAGCTCAAAAATGAGCGAATACAGCGAGAAGCCGTATTCCTTGAGCTCATCGGGAAGCTTTGCGGAAATGTCGGCAAGCTTTTTGCGCTCTCTCGCGGGGTCGTATACGCCCATGGCGTTTTCTCTTTTATACTCTGCGACCTCGGCGGCAAGCTCCATGCGCTTTGCAAAAAGCCTGGTCAGCTCGTCGTCAACAGTGTCTATCTCGTTTCTTATCTCGTCAAGATTCATTTTGTGTCCTTTCTTTTTTCAAGCAATGCGTCGTAAACTGCGATGGCGGCCGCCGCCTCGATGCACGGGACGGCTCTCGGCACGATGCAGGGGTCATGCCTGCCGTGCACGGTAAGCTTCGTGCTTTCCATCGTGCGCAGGTCAACGGTGTCCTGCTCAATGGCAATGGACGGCGTGGGCTTCACGGCCGCCCTGAATACGATGGGCATACCCGTGGTTATGCCGCCGAGGATGCCGCCGCAGTTGTTGGTTTTTGTGATGATATTGCCGTTTTCCACGGCGAAGGGGTCGTTGTTCTCGCTGCCGAGCATTCTTGCTGCGCCGAAGCCTGCGCCAAACTCGATGCCCTTAACGGCCGGTATGCCGAATACAAGCGTTGAGATGCGGTTTTCCATGCCGCCGAACATTGGGTCGCCGATACCGGCGGGGCAGCCGAGCACCGCGCATTCGATAACGCCGCCTATAGAGTCGCCGTTTTCTTTGGCGCTCAAAATCGCAGCCTTCATCTTCTCGCCGCACTCGTCGTCGACGACAGGGAAGGGCTTGTCGGCAGTGGAGCAAATTTCGCCCTTGTCTGAAACGCCGCCGAGCTCGGCAATGCGCGTTATAACGCTGATGCCCTCGGCCTTGAGTAATTGCAGACACAGGCCACCGACTATGCACAGCGGCGCGGTGAGACGGCCGGAAAAATGGCCGCCGCCGGTGTAGTCCTGCGCATTGTTGTATCTTTCGCCGGCGGTGAAGTCGGCATGCCCCGGGCGGGGCTTATATTTAAGCTCGGAGTAATCGCCCGAGCGGGTGTTCGTGTTTTTGATTATCGCCGTGAGCGGCGTGCCGCAGAGCCTGCCGTCAAACAGACCCGAGATAAATTCGGGAGAGTCGGCCTCGCTTCTCGGGGTCGAAAATTCGTTGCGTCCGGGGGCTCTGCGCTGCATAAATCGCGCAAGCTCGCTCATGTCCGGCTCAAAACCGGCGGGCAGTCCCTCGACCGTCACGCCGATGGCGGGGGAGTGCGACTGGCCGAAAATTGTGAATTTGATATTTCCGTTAAAGCTGCTGCTCATTGTCTGCACTCCAATCCGTTGAATTTCTCCCAAAACCGTGGGAACGATTTGTTCACGCACTCGCAGCCCGTGACCGTGACGGGGGAGTCGCAAATGCACGATGCAACCGCTGCCGACATGGCGATGCGGTGATCGTTAAAGCTGTCAATTGTGCCGCCGTGAAGCGGTTTGCCGCCGTGTATGATAAGCCCATCTGGAAGCTCCTCGACGGAAGCGCCCAAGCTGCGAAGCAGGGTCGCCGTGGTCATGAGCCTGTCCGATTCCTTGAGCCTCACTCTGGCGGCGTTTATGATATGCGTGTCGCCCTCGGCGGCCGCCGCCACGACGGACACGACCGGCACGAGGTCGGGTATCTCGGCAGCGTCGACCGTGCAGGCGGTGAGCCTGCCCTTTTTGACCGTCACGCTGTCGCCATTAGTTTCAACACTTGCGCCAAAGCTGCGCAGAATGTCGATTATTTTTTTATCGCCCTGACTTGTGTGCTCGGGGATGTTTTGCACCGTCACGCCCTCGTCGGACAGTGCACCCATGCACAGGAAAAACGCCGCATTCGACAGGTCGCCCTCCACGGTGCAAGTCTCATTCAGACGATAGCGCTGCCTGCCGGGGATGGTGTATACATTACCGTTTTTCGCAAACTCAATGCCCGACTGGCGCAGGGCGTTTTCCGTCATGGCAATGTATGCGCTCGATTCGAGCTTGCCCGTGACGGTAAGCGTGCTGTCGGTATCAAGTAGCGGGAGCGCGAAGAGAAGCCCCGAGATAAACTGCGAGGACACATTGCCCGCGATCTCAAACTCGCCGCCGGTGAGCCTGCCTGCGCAGTGAAGCTCAGTGCCGCGGCGCTCAAGCGTCATGCCGTGTGCGGTCAGCACCTCGTCAAGCGGGGATAGGGGGCGCTCGGAGAGTCTGCCCTCCATTTTAAACACGACGCTTTCTCCCAATGCGCCGCACACGGGAATGAGAAAGCGCAGGGTCGAGCCGCTTTCGCCGCAGTGCAGGGTCTTGACCCCGCCGTTCGGCTTTTTGCACGGCTCAACACGCAAAACACCCTCCCCGAGCTCTGCCACATTGGCGCACAGCGTCTGCACGCAGCTTGCCGCAGCGGCAATGTCCTTGGAGATATCGCCGCAGTCGAGCGTGACCGCGCCTTCGCCCAGTCCGGCGCAAATGAGAAGCCTTTGGGCGTGTGATTTTGAGCTGGGAGCGGAGGTCACGCCACAGCGCTGTCCGCTTTTGAGGGTGATGTTCATACTAACTCCTTAAAGCCAGTCCCGCAGAGCGTCAATGTCGATGCTCTCGATGCGGCACGAGCCTATCTTCTCCGGCACGATCAGATGCATCTTTCCGCCGGAAATTTTTTTGTCCGCCTTTGAGGCTTCAAACAGTTCCTCGGCCGTGAAGCTCGTCTCGGTCGGCAGGTCGTATTTTTTAAGTGTATCAATAATTATATCACGGCAAGCCTTGCCGCAAAAGCCCTTGTCGGCTGCCGCTCGGGCAATTATCGCCATGCCGACGGCAACTGCGTCACCGTGGTGAACGGCATAGCCGCTGCATTTTTCGACGGCGTGACCGATGCTGTGCCCGAGGTTCAGAAGCATCCTCGTGCCGCGGTCAAACTCGTCCTCGTTTACGATATCGCTTTTTATCCTCACGCAGCTTGCTATGACCGCTTCCTCGTTTGCGCGGATACCACCGGAGGAGACAGTGTCGAACAGCTCGCCGCCCGCTAAAACGCCGTACTTTACTATCTCGGCGCAGCCGCAGCGGTAGTCGGCATCGGGCAGGGTCCTGAGCGTGTCCGGGTCACAGAAAACGGCGATGGGCTGATAAAAGCAGCCCGCCTGATTTTTGCCGGAGTTCAGGTTTATCGCAGTCTTGCCGCCAACTGAGGAGTCGACCGCCGCAAGCAGCGTCGTGGGTATCTGCACAAAGCTTATGCCACGCAGATAAGTCGCCGCGGCAAAGCCCGTGAGGTCGCCCGTCACGCCGCCGCCTAGGGCGACGAGGATATCCGAGCGGCTGACGCGGCTGTCGCACAGGAAGTTTAAAAGCTTGCCATAGGTCTCAAGGCTCTTTGCCGCCTCGCCGCCCTGATGGATAAAGTGCGCAACCTCAAAGCCTGCACTTTTGAGCGAGGCCGTGACGGCTTCGCCGTAGAGCAGGTAGGTGTTCGGGCCGCTGACGATGACGGCTTTTGCGGGTCTGACGAGCTTTTTAGTCTCCTCGCCGACATGAGCGAGAAGTCCGCGCTCGATGACCACATTATAATTTACAGATGCGGAAACGGGGATGGATATCATCTGCCGTCGACCTCCTCCTTGCGCCGTCTGCCGTCATCAAGAAGCTTTTCCAGCGTCTCGAAGTCGTCGTTTTTAACAGCGTCACGGTACTGCTCGAGCGCGGCAATGAACCAGTCGAGCTCGTTTAAAATGCAGTCGCGGTTTTCCAAAAACAGCTCTGCCCACAGCTTGGGGTTGAGCCATGCGACCCTCGTCAGATCCTTGTAGCTGCCGGCTGAAAAGCCCTTGTGAGCTGCCGCCGTGGGACTTTTAATGTAAGCGTTCGAGATAATGTGCGGCATCTGCGAGGTGAAGGCGATGAGTTCATCATGCTTTTCGGCGGTGGTGACCGAAATGCTGCCGAAGCCCACGGGCGCGAGCAGGGTCTTGACGCGGCCTAATAGCTCAATGTCGTCAAACGACGGCGGCACGATGACCATGGGTGCATTGTGGAAAAGGTTTGCCCTCGCGTATTTGAAGCCCGATTTGTGCGTGCCCGCCATGGGGTGGCCGCCAAGGTAGGTTATGCCGTATTCCTCGGCGATGGGGAAGCACATGGAGCAGACCTTGCGCTTTGTGCCGCATGCGTCGATGACGACGGGCTTTTTGCCGATGTGCGGTGCCATGCGTCTTAAAAACTTCTCGGCCGCCTCGGGAAACACGGCGATGATGACTATATCGCAGCTTCCGATGTTCTCCTCGGTAAGCTCGCCGTCGACCGCGCCGCTGAGCATTGCAAATTTGAGCGTATCGTCCGTTCTGTTGCAGGCGAGGACTGTTTCGCCCGCTTCGTGGTAGGCTTTCGCAAACGAGCCGCCGATAAGCCCCAGCCCAACTATCCCGACCGTCATTCCGTCACGACCTCACGAATAGCGTTTACCGCCTTGGCGAGACTGTCGTACTCCTCGGGACGCAGCGACTGTGCACCGTCGCACAGTGCGTGCATCGGGTCGTTGTGGACCTCGATGATAAGACCGTCGCAGCCTGCGGCGGTGCCTGCCAGCGCCATGGGGCGAACAAGTCTTGCAACGCCCGTTGCGTGGCTCGGGTCGACGATGACCGGCAGGTGAGTAAGCTCGTGCAGCATGGGGACGACCGCAAGGTCGAGGGTGTTTCTCGTGTAATCGTCAAAGGTGCGGATGCCGCGCTCGCAGAGGATGATCTGCTCGTTGCCGCTTGCCATGATGTACTCTGCACTCATCAAAAGCTCTTTGATGGTGCTTGCAAGGCCGCGCTTGAGGAGGATCGGCTTGCGCAGCTTGCCGACCTCGCGCAGAAGATCGAAGTTCTGCATGTTTCTTGCGCCGATCTGGATGACATCGACATCCTCGAACAGGGGAAGGTCCTTAACGCCCATGACCTCGGTCACGATGGGAAGACCCGTTTCCTGTCTTGCTATCTTCAAAAGCTCAAGACCCGTGGCCCTGAGACCCTGGAAGTCGTAGGGGGAGGTCCTGGGCTTGAAGGCACCGCCGCGCAGCATGTTTGCGCCGCTTGCCTTGACGGCCTTTGCGATGCCGACTATCTGCTCCTCATTCTCAACAGAGCAGGGGCCTGCTATCATGACGAAGTTGCCGCTGCCGACCTTTACATCGCCGACAGTGACGATGGTGTCGTCCGGGTGGAACTTTCTGTTGCAGCACTTGAAGGGATCGGTGACCGTCTTGACGGAGTCAACGATATCGAGACTTGCAACGAGATCCTTATCCACCTGCGCAGTGTCGCCCACGAGACCGAGAACGGTCTGATAGCTGCCTACGGAGATATGGACGTCAACGCCCTGGCTCTTGAGCCATGCGATAAGCTGCTGCTTTTTCTCTTCCTTAGTTCCGTGCTTCAAAATTACTATCATTTTCTTTGTCCTCCATAAGCAAAATAAAAAATGCGGCACAGACTATTCTGTGCCGCACGGAAATTCAAAAATGAACCCTCTTACTTTTGCGCATCACAAAACAGCCCTACTATTGTGGTAAGTAAAGCGGTAATAGTATGCGTAAAAGAAGAAGTTTTTCATGTTCAAATACCTCTTAAAAAGTCAATGCTTTTCACATCATGAAGTATAACAGCGTCTAAATGCCGTGTCAACCAGTAAAAATCCACAATTCCAACGGGGTTAGTTAAAATTTTACTCAGCAATTTGCGCAATTATTTGCCCTGCTGGCGGCACCAGACCTTCATGACCAGCCAATTCGGCAGCAGCTTCACGCCCAGGACCTGAAGTCTGACGGGGAAGCCGAGGATGGACACCTTCTTGTTGCGCTTGAGATCCTTCATGGCCTTGGTGACGACCTGCTCGGCGGTGTAGTAGCGGTCGTAGTATTTAATGGTGTCGTCGTGTACGGCATGGTCGAAAAACTCGGTCTTTATCCAGCCCGGGGCAACGGCCATGACGTGGATGCCGAGGCTCTTAAGCTCCACGCCGAGCGCACGGGAGAAATTGAGCACATAGGCTTTCGACGCGCCGTATACATTTATATACGGTACCGGTTGCCACGAGGAGTTCGATGCCATGTTTATAATGTGGCTGCCCTTGGACATGTAGGGAATGGCCATATACGTCACAGCGGTGAGAGCACGGTCGTTAAGCTCTATGATATCAAGCTGCTTATCCATGTCCATGTCCTTGAACACGCCGAAAAGGCCGAAGCCGGCAGCGTTCACGAGCACACGGATATCGGGCGTTTCGGCAGCGAACATTTCCTTCAAAACGGCGAAATTTTCACGCTTGCCGAGGTCAAGGGCTATCGGGCGGATCTTAGCCCGGCATTTTCCCGCAAGCTCCTCGAGCCGTTCCTTGCGGCGGGCGATGACCCATATTTCGTCAAGCTCAAAGTCGCGGTCGATCGCGTAGACAAATTCTCTGCCCATGCCGGAGGATGCGCCGGTGATAAGTGCAATTTTCATATCGAGGTATCCTTTCAACATTTGGTGTTACGTCGATTGTACGCTATTGCGCGGCGAATGTCAAACGATGAAACGGGCGGCAAATGGATAAAAACAGCTAATTTTGCGCAGATATATTGACAAAATTGTTTCAAAATAATATACTTCAAACGGGAAATTATTAATAAGATGTAAACAGGAGGCTTGCCTTGTGAACAAGACAAAAAAGTTTTTAGCAATGGCACTTGCACTGGTGATGGTCTTCGCCCTGCTGCCTATGCCCACCGCATCTGCTGCGATCGGCAGCAAGTGGGTCAGCGCATGGAGCACCAGCCCCATCGATGCAAGTCTCAGTGAGCTCGGTATTCTCGATGAGCTGGCCGTTCCCATCGGAGCTGTCTCCAACAGAATGGTCATCGAGTCCACCGCAAGCGGCTCTCAGGTAAGATTCGTGCTTTCCAACGAATACAGCCTCGTTCCTATGAAGATCCAGGCATGCAGCGTCGGCAGAGTGGTCAAAAGCAGCCTGACCGATTGCGTCATGAACACCCTCACTGCGCACACCGTCAGGGTCAACGGCAGAAGCACTTTCACCATCCCCGCAGGCAAGACCGTTACCACCGACCCCGTCCTCATGAAGGTCACCGCCGGTGAAAAGCTGTGCGTGAACATCTACTACAAGGATGTTACCGCCATCCGCACCATCGGCCTTATCGGCGCTGATTCCTACATCGGCATCGGCAACACCACGCACTCTAACAAGGTCGTCCCCATCCCCCTCAAGTATGAGGCAGACTCCGGCTCCTACGAGATAACCACCACCCTCAAGGAGATGGACGTTAAGGCAGCTAAGGGCACCGAGACCTGCGTTGTGTTCGGCGACTCCACCGTTGCGAGCGAAATTCCCCGTCTGCTGGCTGCAAAGCTGCGTGCTAACGGCATAAGCAATGTCTCCGTGACCCAGGAAGCTATCAAGGGCAACCGCCTTGTCGCCGACGGCGTGGGCAAGGCTGCAAAGCTTCTCGGCAGAGCAGGCGTTGACCGTTTTGCTGAGGATGTTCTCGGCCAGGCAGGCGTGACCAAGGTCATCGTCAAGCTCGGCATCAACGACGTCGTGCATCCGCACTGCGCCTCCAAGGCGGACAAGGCTCCCTATGCAAGCCTTGGGGATATGATCGCTGGCTATCAGAAGCTCATCGACATGGCTCACGATCAGGGCGTTGAGATATACTTCTGCGAGGTCACCCCGTGGAAGGGCTACACCCGCAATGTTTTCGGCGCGGGCGACGATGTCCAGTGGACTGCCGAGATCGACCAGCTGCGTGTTGATATAAACGCATGGCTGTCGAGCGAGGAATGCCCCTCCGACGGCTTTATAAGCCTCAGCGGCATGGCAGATCCCGATGACCCCACTCAGCTCATCCAGTCCCAGACTCCCGACGGCATCCATCACAATGCCGAAGGCCAGGCAAACTTCGTCTCCCTGATAGACGTAAACCTGTTTAAATAAGCGCATATAGCAAAGACGGCACGGAAGGGCGGACTCAGATAAGGATAATCCGCCCTGTAAAACAGGCTCTTGCCATTCAGAAAAGCACTCCTCACTTTTACAGGGTGCGCAGCAGTTTTGAGCGAGTTATTTTTCGTTCAGACAAAACAACAAATCTCCGGCAATACTTTGTGTATTACCGGAGATTTTTGTGAAGTATGGGCGGAAAAGAGCCGGTCAAAACCGGTTTCTCCTTGTCTGTGTTCGCCCCTCAAAAATCCGTGCCGTCTTTTTTTGTATTATCAGTCGTCCTCGCCGCCGCCGATGAATTCTCTTATCAGCGCATCGGGAGCGACCAGGCTCTCGTCTATCTCGCCGAAGAGCTGGATCGCGGGGAGAACACTGCGAAGCTCGTCGTAGCGCTCGATGCCCTCGGGAATGGAGGAGAAAAGCTGCGTTGCCGTGCGGTTCATGACCGCAAGCTCGTAGGGGAAGGATGAGTCAAACTGGTAGTTTGCCTTGTTTTTAAACGGGGAAATGTACGCCTTTTCGCCGTGACGCACATTTGCCCACATGCTCATCGTTGCGGCGGGGTCAGCGCCGCGGAAGTTGTAGTCACGCACCGTGCGCCGCACGAGACGGAACCATGTGCCCTTGAATACGACCGAGCCGTTAAATTCAACATTGCTGCGCGCCGAGATGTACAGTTTGAATGCCTCGGGGTGGCGCTCGGTTATCATATCGTTGAGCGCGTGGATGCCCTCGAACACGACGACCTCGTCCTTTTTGAGCTTAATGGACTTGGACGGCTCAAACATGCGCATCTGGCGGGAAAACTCGTACTTGGGCACATAAATGCGCTTGCCTTGGGCAAGGAGGGTAAAGTGCTCATTTAAAAGCTCCATGTCAAGGCACAGTGGCGACTCAAGATCGATCTCACCCTCGGCCGTGCGGGGCGCGGTAGCGGGATCGACGGTCTTAAAGTAATCGTCCATGCCGACATAGTGCGCGTGCACGCCCTTGCGCTCGAGCTCCTCGCTTATCTTGCGCGCCGTGGTCGTCTTGCCCGAGCCCGAGGGGCCCGACAGCAGCACGATGGGGCTGTTTTTCCTGTTTTCGATTATTTTATCTGCGGCGGTCTCAACACGCCTGCGGTAAACCTCGTCGCACTCCTCAATAAATCCCTTGGGGTCGGCGACGGCCTTGAAGTTGATATCACTGAGCTGATATGCCATGTTCACTTCACCTTTCTGTAAAAATCTATGATACTCTGCTTATCAGAGCAGGTCTTTTCTATACCGGATATGTATTCCGTGGGGTACTTCGGCGCAAAGAGCCTGATATTCCTGCCCGAACCTGCGGAGACGAGCTTTGTTGAGCCTCCGCCTCCGACGGCGATTATCGAGCATAGCTCCTCCATGATGCAGACGTTGTAGAGGTTTATAAACCCATCCTTCGTCCAGCCGACATTCTCAAAGCCGCCGGACATGAACTTCTGGCGGTAGAGGTAATAGGGGGAGTACCCATTGCCGCGCAGTGCGTCGCCCGCAATGTCGAGCATGCGCCCGACCTCGGCTGCCGTGGGGAGTTGGCTTCCCTCAAGCGTTATGCGCGAGCCTTTTTTGAGCGACAGCGTGTGTACCGTGATATTCTCGGGTGCCAGCGCGATGACGGTGTTAAGCGTCTCCTCAAAGCCTGCGACGGTGTCGGAGGTGAGCCCAGCTATAAGATCCATGTTGACCGCCATGCCGCCGACAGCGCGCACCTTGCCCAGTGCGTCGATTATATCCTGCGCCGTGTGCTTGCGGCCGATAGCGTCGAGCACGGAGTTGACCATCGTCTGCGGGTTCACGCTGACCCTGTCAACGCCGTGAGCTTTCAAAACACGCAGCTTCTCGGTCGTTATCGTGTCGGGACGGCCTGCCTCGACGGTGTATTCACGCAGCTGCGCAAGGTCAAAGCAGCTCTCAATTTTTGAGCAAAGCCTGTCGAGCTGCTCGGCGGACAGCGTCGTGGGCGTGCCGCCGCCCATGTATATTGATATGATATGCAGCCCAAGCTCGTTTACTGCCTTTGCCGCAGCGTCTATCTCAAGCATCAGCGCATCGAGAAACGGCGGGATGAGCTTCATGCTCTTTTGCACCGATTGGCTCACAAAGCTGCAATACGAGCACCTTGTCGGGCAAAACGGAATGCCGACATACAGGCAGATGTCCTTATCGCCCAGGCTCTCGCTGACCGAGCGGGTCACGAGCGAGGTGTCACGGCAGAGCTTGGCTCTCTCGGGGCTGACATCGTATTCGGCCATGAAGCGTCTCGTTGCCGTGTCGGGGTCGCCGGTCTCATCGAGCATTGCGGAGAAGAGCTTGCCCGGCCTCACGCCGGTGAGCGCACCCCAAGCAGGGCGGCTGTGTCCCGAACGCAGCGCTGCACGGTAAAATGCGTTTTTGATGATGCGGCTGCAAAGCCTGTCGCGGCTGAGCTCGTCCACGGCAATCCCGGCATTAAATGCCGACCGCCCGACAAACACCTCATTGCCCTTGACCATACGGCACACGCAGGTGATAAACTTCTCTCCCTCGTGCAGGCTCACCTCGACCCTGTCGCCGACGGGCTTTCCCTCGGGGTACTCGGGACGCTCGGCGGGGTAGAGCGAGAGCATCATCTGCTCGGCTGCGTATTTATAATCGTGTCCGATGAGATACAGCTTCACGGCAAAGCTCCTTTTGCAAAAACTTTTGCCATTATAACACACGGCGACAAAATAATAAAGTGTGATACTCAAACGGATTTATCTGTACTACAAAATATAACCCCACGCAGAAAATTGTAAGGTCAAACATGGCAAAATGCAAAAAACGAGGCAAAAATTTTGTGGAATTGTACCGATTTGATCGATAGCGTGTTTACAAAAATCCAAAAATGTGCTTTAATATATCCGTATATCGTGAACCAGTTATCTGACGTGGTTCAAAAACAGGAGGAAATGTTTTTATGGTTAGATTCTCAAGCAGAATGAACCTTCTCAAGGGTTCCGCAATTCGTGAGCTGCTGGCACTTGCCAACAAGCCCGAAGTTCTTTCTTTTGCAGGCGGCATGCCCGCACCCGAGCTGTTCCCGGTCGACAAGATCAAGGCAGCTACCGATGCAGTTATGGACGAGGCCGGTCAGGTCGCTCTCCAGTACTCCAGCACCAACGGCTTTGAGCACTTCCGTCAGCAGATCGCTGACCGTATGGAAGCAAAGCTCAACATCAAGACCAGCGCAGACAACATCCTCGTGACCTCCGGCTCACAGCAGGGTCTTGACTACTCCGCTCGTGTTTTCGTTAACCCCGGCGACACTATCATCATCGAGAGCCCGTCCTACCTCGGCGCACTCAACGCATTCAAGGCCTGCGAGCCCAACTTCGTTGCTATCCCCACCGACGGCGACGGCATGATCATGGAAGAGCTCGAGAAGGTTCTTGCAACTAACGACAGCGTCAAGATGATCTATGTCATCCCCGACTTCCAGAATCCCTCCGGCCGCACCTGGCCCATGGAGCGTCGTGAGAAGTTCATGGAGATCGTCAACAAGTACGAGATCCCCGTCATCGAGGACAACCCCTACGGCGAGCTCCGCTTCGAGGGCGAGTACCTGCCCGCACTCAAGAGCATGGACACCAAGGGCCTCGTAGTCTTCCTCGGCACCTTCTCCAAGATCCTCGCTCCCGGCTACCGTCTCGGCTGGGTCTGCGCCGACGGTGAGATCCTTACTAAGTACAACTTCCTTGCTCAGGCAGCTTCCCTGCAGTCCTCCACCGAGGCTCAGCTGGTTGTCTCCAAGTTCATCGACATGTACGACCTTGACGAGCATGTTGCAGCTATCAAGGATTGCTACCGCAAGCGCCGCGATGTCATGATCGCTACCATGGAGCGTGAGTTCCCCGAAGAGGCAAAGTTCACTCACCCCAACGGCGGTCTGTTCACTTGGGTCGAGCTTCCCGAGTATGTTAACACCAATGAGATGGCTAAGGAGTGCCTGAAGCGCAATGTCGCATATGTTCCCGGCGACGGCTTCTTCCCCGATG
>CAVGBM010000019.1:0-29543 GCA_963627445.1 Oscillospiraceae bacterium
CGAACCCGCGAAAAGCCTTGAAAAATCAAGGATTTTACGAGGACGAAACTGCCAAGGAGATAAGCGATTTCGAGTCAGGCCCGTTATGACCACTTCGATACGCTTCCGTATATCTTAAGTGTTCTTTCTGCCTTTGATAAAATGCAAGAAAAACACGCAAGAACGATATTAAATTGTGAAATTCGAACCCGCGAAAAGCCTTGAAAAATCAAGGATTTTACGAGGACGAAACTGCCAAGGAGATAAGCGATTTCGAGTCAGGCCCGTTATGACCACTTCGATACGCTTCCGTATATTTTGACCCGCTTTGAAGTGCGGGAGAAAATACAATATTCAATTGGAAAAAACGGTTTACATCTCCGTTATTTCGTCAAAATCATAGCTGTCGTCAACGTCCATGCTCATCTCACCGACACGCACACGGCGCTGAATTTTCAACTTTTCGACGCTCTCATGTATAAGCTCCTTGACCTCGAACGGCTGCCTTACGTTCTTGACCAAAAGCTGCGGTGTTGTCTTGTCGGTCGAGGTTATGATAATCGAGCCGACGCCGAATATGCGCTGCCAAAGGCTCTGACTTGCACTCAGGTCACGAATGCGGTAAAGCAGAACCTCCTCCTGCTGAACGTTCAGCAGACCCTTGCGCACGAAGAAGCGATCCTCGCTGAGAGCATATCTCGTAAAGGTGATGGGCATACCGAGAAATCTCTTGCGGTCGTGCCAAATCTCTTTGATTTTGGATACGAGCTTTGCCATTTGCGCCAACTCCTTAAATCACATTTTCTATATTGTACATAATCCGAGCGAAAAAATCAAGAGAGAGCGCACAATATTTTGCGCTTGGGCGGACTCAAATAAAGATAAGTCGGTTTTGAGCGGCTCTTTTCCGCCCATACTTCATAAAAAATCTCAGTAATACACAAAGTATTGCCGAGATTTTGTTATTTTGTCTGAACGAAAAATATCTCGCTCAAAACTGCTATGCACCCTGTAAAATTGGATTTTGTTCTGTGGCAAGGCGAAAAGCGCAGGAATAATGGAGATATATTTCGAGCATTTTCAACGAAGCCACGGGGCAAAAGACTTTTTACAGGGCGGCTTATCCTTATCTGAGTCCGCCCTTGGGACAAGCTTTTCTAAATTAGCTGGACAAATGCCGGCTTTGGTTATATATTATTGTGGTTGTAAAGAGCAAAGGAGGTCGGAACGTGTCGGAGCTAAAAGAGAAAATCCTGTATGCGGGCAGATACTTCCGCACCTTTTACCGCTGGCTGCTGCTTGCGACCGTTGTGGGAGCCGTGTGCGGACTCGTCGGCACCGCATTTAACCTTGCCGTGACGAGCGCAACGGAGATACGCCAGGCAAATCCGTGGCTAATATACCTGCTGCCGGCGGGCGGCGTTCTCATTGCCGGATTGTACTGGATAAGCAACCTGGAGGGTGAGGGCACCAACAACATCATAGACTCCATCCACGAGGGTGAGCGACTGCCGATACTGCTGGTGCCGATAATCTTCATCTCGACTGCGGTGACGCACCTTTTGGGCGGCTCTGCCGGACGAGAGGGTGCGGCGCTGCAGATCGGCGGAAGCATGGGCTACGGCGTCGGCTCGCTTTTGGGACTTGACGAAAAGGATATGCGCATCGTGACGCTGTCCGGCATGAGCGCAGTCTTTGCGGCACTGTTCGGAACGCCGCTTACGGCGACGATTTTTGCGCTTGAGGTCATTTCCGTCGGCATCCTGTACTACTCGGCGTTCATACCATGCCTTGTGTCGTCGCTCGTTGCCTATGCCGTTTCAAGGCTCTGCGGCATCGTGCCGATGAGCTTTACCGTGGGCTTTGTGCCGATGGATGTCGTGGTCATAATGAAGGTCGTCATACTGTCCGTGCTGTGCGCCGTGGTGAGCATACTGTTCTGCGTCGTGATGCACAAGAGCGAGCGCATAGCCTCCGGCGCAGTCAAAAACCGGTTTCTGCGGGGAGCCGTCGGCGGCGTCATACTCGTTGCTCTGACCTTCATCGTCGGCAGCGCCGCCTACAACGGCGCCGGTACCGACGTTATCGAGGCGGCGCTCACCGCAGGCAAAGCGCCCGACTGGGCGTTTCTGTGGAAGATACTGTTCACCGCCGTCACGATCGGCTGCGGCTTTAAGGGCGGCGAGATCGTGCCGACCTTCTTTATCGGGGCGACGCTCGGCTGCGTTATTGGCCCGATCATCGGACTTTCGGCGCCCTTTGCGGCGTCGCTGGGACTCGTTGCGGTGTTCTGCGGTGCGGTCAACTGCCCCATTGCGTCGATCATTCTGAGCGTCGAGCTGTTCGGCTCGGAGAATCTCATCTACTGCGCACTGGCGTGCGGGATATCGTATATGCTGTCCGGCTACTACGGACTGTACAGCAGCCAGAAGATAATGTACTCAAAAACGAGGGCGGAGTTTATAAACCGCCATGCGCTGTAGGGAGGAAAAATGCAGGAGCTGAAAATTCACGGCGTGTACCGTCATTTCAAAGGCAATCATTATATTGTTGAGGACGTGGCACGTCACTCGGAAAGCGGCGAGGAGTATGTGATCTACCGCAAGCTGTACGGTGATGGCAGCCTGTGGATCCGCCCGAAGGCAATGTTCCTTGAGGAGCTGCCGAGGGACAAATACCCCGACGCAAAGCAAAAATACCGCTTCGAGCCGCTTGAGATTGAGGACGTCGTAAAGCGTTAAGGCATAAAGTATAAAGTATAAAGCAGGACTGTCGGCAAAAATGCTGACAGTCTGAAAAGCCTGCAAATCTCCGGCGAGATTTGCAGGCTTTAAAGGAATGAAATTTATGACCTGTATAAAAACCGACAATCCAACGGAGATTGTCGGCATCGAGCCGTGAAAACGGCTCTTTTTTTGTCATTTGTCACATGCCATTACGGAGGACTCGGATTATTTAAATGTTTCGCTGAGTATTTTGTCTGCGATATCGATGCAAGCGGCGGATGCGGATTCAAGCATTTTTTCAAATTCTTCCGGGCCTCCGTTTACGCTGTCGGAAACCGATTTTATAACCAGACACGGAATCTCCGCCCGAGTCGCCGTTATAACAATGCCTGCCGTTTCCATATCGCATATCAAAGCGTTGAAGCTGCGATTCAGTGCGGACTTTGCCTCACTGTTTCCGACGAATTTATCTGCCGAAGCGCAGACAACGGCTTTGAGATCCGGCAGAATCTTTTGCGCTTTCTCCACAAGCCGCGGCGTCGTCGGAATAATCACGTCGTCAAACTCCGGGTATTTCCCCTGCTCGCCCCAGCCGATTTCATGCGCATCAAAGTCATAGTGAACCACACCGCTGACTACTACGGTGCTTGTCAGCGCCATCTCCGGAGCAAGTCCGCCGACAACACCGAAGTTGATTATCACCTCTGCGCCGAAGCGGCCGATCAAAAGTGCGGTTGCGGATGCGGCCGCTATCTCGCCGGCACCGGAATGCGCAACATACAACGTGCCATAGCCCGTCTTATACTCCATGACGGTGACACCCGCACACTTTTCGGTGTGTATTGGACTGCCGTATTTTTCGATGACCGCATCTATTTCTATTGCTACTACCATACCTGCAGTGACCATAATCAAAAGCTCCTTTTAATTTTATCCGATTGATGACATTCAGCGGTACTCTATGAAGCCGTTCGTTGACGTGCTTTGTGCGACCGATAAGCTTTTCAACAGTGCGCAATATCAGCTTGACATTGAGTTTGAATAATTATAAATCCCGTACACCCTCAAGTCAAGGAATATTGCATGCGAACAAAGGCAACATCCCCGATAATGCATCAGCAGCGGGAACAAAACTCAAACAAAGCATAAATTTATTCCCGATTCGGAATATTTTGTTGACATTATTTCTGCTCACGCCCCTGCGAGAGGGGCGATGGAGCGGTGGGAAAAGCCGCGTTGCAGAAGCGTTTCCGTACTGCGAAGCAAACCGAAGTTGTTGAAGTGCCTATCCTCGTTGGCAATGATATAATCTGTTGTAATCATGCGGTCAAGGAACGGTACGGCACCGTCAATGCCCAAGTCCTCACAGCAATTCACAAAATGCCGATACAGCTGAGCTTGAAAAGCGTATTGGAGAGATGCAACGGGAGACAGATGCCGTCGCCGTGCTCATTCGGCAGTGCGTAGAGGGCAACGCCGTTCATGCTCAAAACCAGGAGGAATACAACGCTTATTACAACGGCCTTGCCGAAAAATATGAGGAGCAGCGTAAAGCGCTCGAACGGTTGGCGTACGAAAAGCGGGAACGGGTGCGCAAGGCAGATGCGTTCAGCAACTTCATGCGTGAAATTACGCAGCTGCCGGAAATGAACATCGTATTCGGTGAAAACAGATTTAACAAGACCGTCGACCACATCACCGTATACAACGACGGCAGGCCGGTATTCTCATTTTTCGTCGGAAAAGATATAACCGTGGAGACATAGCCTCCGTACTTTCCATACCATAGTCATACTGTCAAGTCGCACAGTATCTCTCGCGCAGAACATCTATGCCCTGCGTGATGATGGCGCAGACGCACTCTGCGGCGGCGTTTTCGTCCTTTGCCCGGATGAGGTCGAGAAGCTCCTGCCGCATGGCGGCGGTAAAGCCGATATCCTCGGCCCTGACGGAATAATGGTGGTGTATCATGCTGCGCAGTACCGGCTCAAAGCCGCGGAATATCATGGCGTAAACGCTGTTGCCGCTGGCCTGCGTCAGCTTGTAGTGGAAGCTGTATACGAGATCCGTCAGATCCGCCCCCGGCTTCGTGAGCCGGTCGACGATGTCCTGCATTTCACTCAGCGTGCTGTCAAAAATGTGCGTGCAGGCGCGTCTTGCGCACGCAGCCTCGAGCCACAGACGTGTGTCCATCATATCGTCGAAGAGCGAACGGTCAAGCTCCAGCGAATCCGAACTCATCAGTGCCTCGAGCGACTGGGGCGTCGGGTGCTTGCGGAAATCGTTCACGACCGTGCCGTGACGCGGCACGATGGACACGAAACCCTGCAGCTGCAGCCTCACAATCGCCTGATGGACGGAGGCACGTGACACGCCGAAGTGTTCGGCCATCTCCCTCTCGGTGGGAAGGCGGGACCCGGCTCGCAGCTCGCCCGAGAGTATCCTGCTCAAAAGCTCCTTTCCGACGGCGTCGGATATTGAATTGTTCTCTTTACTGCTTTTCTGGCTCATGATTCTACCTCTCATATAAGCCATGATAGCAAAAAAGCCTGAAATTATCAAGGAAAGATATTGCAAAGAACGGCAAAGTGTGTTATTTTAATATCAAATGGTGGTACAACCACCACGGAGAAAAAATGACCGAAAGGAGAAACAAATGGCAAAATATGATGTGGTGGTCGTTGGCGCCGGCAATGCCGGTCTGTCGGCGGCCCTTCAGACCCAGCTTGCGGGCAGAAAGACGCTGCTTATCGAGCAGCACAACCTCCCCGGCGGCGCTGCGACCAGCTTCCGCAGAGGACGCTTCGAGATCGAACCCTCCCTCCATGAGCTGTGCGACTTTGGCCCTGCGGATAATCCCGGCGATATCCGCAACATTCTCGACGCCTACGGGGTAAAGCTTGACTGGGTCGAGTGTCCCGACTGCTTCCGTATTATAACAAAGGGCAGCGACGGAAAGACTCTGGACGTCACCATGCCATCCGGCGTGCAGAACTTCATTGATGCGATGGAGAAGGAGGTCCCCGGCTCCCGTGAGTCCATGACCAAGCTCTTCGAGCTGTTCCAGGAGGTGCTTGACGGTATCGCCTACATAACCGCCTCCAAGGGCAATCCCGATACCGCAGTACTTCAGAGCCAGTACCCCGATATGCTCCGCACCGGCGCATACAGCACCCAAAAGGTTTTTGACGCACTGAAGCTGCCCAAGAAGGCACAGGACATCCTTCAGACCTACTGGTCATATCTGGGCGTGGACATGGAACACCTTGCGTTCATCCACTATGCCGCTATGGTCCACAAGTATGTCTCCCGCAGTGCGTATATCCCCGCACACACATCCCATCAGCTTTCCACAGCGTGCATTGAGCGCTTCCGTGAACTGGGCGGAGATGTGTGGTTCAATTGCCGCGCCGAGGAATTCCTCTTCGACGGCGACCATCTCTGCGGCGTCAGGACCAATATGGGCACCGTCGAGTGCAGATATGTTCTCGCGAACATCAATCCCGACATCATCTACGGCAAGATGATGCCCAAGGAACTTGTTCCCGAGCGCGAAAAGAAGCTCAGCGCCGCACGCAACGGCAAGTTCGGCGGCCGCATGTTCACGGCCTACTTCTGCTGCGACAAGACGGCGGAGGAGCTGGGCATCACCGACTACAGCTACTTCCTTCAGGGAACCGCTGACTCCGCACAGGAGTACAAAGACATCCTCGGCGGCATAAGAACCAATGACTACTCCATCTTCCTGTGCTATAATATCACCAATCCGGCCTTCTCGCCCGAGGGTACCTGCGTTTGCTCCTTCACCACCTTCGGCTCTCCCGTCGACTGGAACGACCTGCCCCAGGAGGAGTATTACAAATTCAAGACCCGCTTCGCCAAGAAAATGCTCAAGTCCCTCAAGGACAAGACCGGTATCGACCTCTCCGGCCATATCGAGGAGATGGAGGTTGCCTCTCCGTGGACCTTCGCCCGCTATCTCGGACAGCCGGAAGGCTCCGTGTACGGCTACGAGACCTCCGACTGGGACGGCATGATGGCTCGCATGCAGATGCTCTCCACCGACTATCCCATCAAGGGACTGCGCCCCATAGGTGCGGCTGGTCCGCGCGGCGACGGCTACTCCGCCGCAATGATCTGCGGCCAGCTGATGGCTCTCAGCGCACTCAAGGACCTCAGGACCGAAGAAGAAGGAGGTAACGCATAATGCCTGATCTCAAAGTGAAAATCGGCCTTATCGGCAAGCTTGACATGCTCAAGTTCAAAAATATGAAGAAGGTCCGTGAGCAGGCCATTCAGGCCGCTCCCGCCAGAGAAGTCAAGGGCGATTTCCCCATCAACAATAACGCCAAGGCGCTCCACCCCGACTATGTCACCCTCGTCGTCGACGAGATTATCGACCGCGGCGACGCCAACGCAAAGACCTATATCTTCCGCGGCAAGGACGGAAAGGCTCTGCCCTATTTCCGCGCGGGCATGTACCTCAATCTCAAGCTCGAGCTTGACGGCAGCCTCGTGACCCGTTCCTACTCCCTCTGCTCCTCGCCCAAAAAGGCGCTGGAGGGTAAGTACGCCATCACCGTCCGCTCCAATCCCGGCGGCTTTGCGGCCGACAGGCTCCTTGCCGGACTCAAGGTCGGCGACGAGGTCGTATCCTCCTGCCCGCAGGGCTTCTTCTACTACGAGGACCTGCGTGACTGCCCCACCGTTATCGGCCTAGCGGGCGGCTCCGGCATTACGCCGTTCCTCTCCATGGCTGAGGCCATTGCCGACGGTACTGAGGACTTCAACCTTGTCCTTCTCTTCGGCTCGAGAGACGTTGACAACATCCTCTTCAAGGATGAACTGGACGCCCTTGCGAAGAAGACCGATAAGTTCAAGGTCGTCCATGTCCTCTCCGACTCGGAGGCAGAGGGCTATGAACACGGCTTAATCACTGCGGAGCTTATAAAGAAATACGCTCCCGCACATGAGGACTATTCCGTGTTTCTCTGCGGCCCCGAGGGCATGTACAAGTTCCTCAAGCCCGAGATTGCGAAGCTCGGCTTGCCCGAGCGTCTCTTCCGACGCAAGCTCATCGATGTCACCAAGTCCGTCTGGGAGAGCGAGGGCTACCCCGCCGAGTGCAAGGACAAGACCTTCGAGCTTACCGTAAAACAAGGCGACAAGGAGTACAAGATCCCCTGCAGCGCAAACGAGCCCGTTCTGGTCGCCATCGAGCGCGCCGGCATAAAGGCACCCTCACGCTGCCGCAGCGGCGAGTGCGGCTGGTGCAGATCGAAGCTCGTCTCCGGCACCTATTTCGTCCCCGCCGAGAACGAAATGCGCCGCTGGGCTGACAAGGAATACGGTTATATCCATCCCTGCTCCACCTTCGCAACCTCCGACATGGTTCTCGAAGTCCCCGGCGTGTACTATTAATAATTTCCAAAATTGAGTCGTGGGGCCGTATCACTGCTATACGGCCCCGTTTTCAGACAGAGGAGGCGGGAAATGAACATTCAGGAAAGGGCAGGGAGCATTGCGCAGGATATCCTCGCACTTGCCCGCAATTCGCTCGTCGTCAATTTCCGTTTCCTTGACCGGGCGGTATCGCGTCTGGAGTTCATTGCCGACGAGAACGTGAGCCTCGCCACCGACGGCGGGAGCATTTATTATTCCCGGTGGTACATCCTCAGAATATATAAAAACGAACAGACGGCAGTGACGCGCGACCTTTTCCACTCCATCCTCCACTGCGTGTTCCGCCACAATTTTATCGGCGGTGATATCGACCGGCTCCGCTGGGACCTCGCCTGTGACATCGCCGTGGAGAACGCACTGACGGAATTCGATTCCCCGGTGCTGTGCGCCGCGCGTGAGAGAGAACAGCGTGCAATGATCACACTTCTCAGGGAGGAGCTTGGCTCGCTGACTGCGGAGCGTATCTATAAGTGGCTGGGAGACAGGGGACTTTCCGAGGAGGAGCTGCTGAGCGAGCGAGAGAAATTCCACGGCGACGGACACGGCATCTGGTACATGGAGTTCGACCCCGAGGCAAAGATCGATAGAAACATAGACCTGAAAAAGGTCTGGGAGGACGTCTCAAAACGCATGCAGACGGAGCTTGAGACCATGCTCCGCGACAACGACAGCGCACTGGTGCAGAACCTGCGCAGCCTGAACAGGGCAAAACACAGCTACTCCGAGTTCCTGCGGCGCTTTATGACCTGCGGAGAGGTTATGCGCCTTTCTGAGGAGGAGTTCGACAACAATTACTACACCTACGGCCTTGAGCTGCTGGGCAATATTCCACTCATCGAGCCGCTTGAATACTCCGAGCAGCGGCGCATACGCGATTTTGTTATTGCCATCGACACCTCCGGAAGCGTCCGGGGCGAGGTGGTTCAGTCATTCATTCAGCATACACATGACATCCTCTCCCGGCAGGAGAACCTGTTCGACCGGGTGAATATCCACATCATCCAGTGCGACGACCGCATAAGGGACGATGCGCACATCACCTGCCGCAAGGATATCGACGAATATATAAAGAACCTTGAGATAAAGGGGCTGGGGAGGACGGACTTTCGGCCGGTCTTTCACTATGTGGATGAGCTTGTCAGAAGGCACGAGCTTACGGCCCTGCAGGGGCTTTTGTACTTTACCGACGGCGACGGACAGTTCCCGGCGGAAAAGCCGGAGTATGAGACGGCGTTTGTACTCCACACATCAGGCTATGCCGAGCCGGAGCTGCCGGTCTGGGCAATACACATAAGCCTTACGGAGGATGAGATACTTGACAAACGATTATCGGATCAGTGACGGAGTGCTTACCATCGCCCCCGGTATCACATATATCCGCTCACAGCAGTTTGCCCGGAGGGACGATATCGTCGAGGCCGTCATACCGCAGGGAGTCGGCTTTATGGAGGACGAGTGCTTTGCGGAGTGTCCGGGACTTGAGCGGGTGACGCTCCCGGAGGGGCTTATCAACATCGGGCCCGCCGCCTTTGCCGACTGCCCGAAGCTCGGGAACATCAACATCCCCTCAAGCGTCAGGAGTATTGACAGCGGGGCTTTCATCTTCTGCGGGGAATTGAAAGGAATAGAGCTTCCCGAGGGGCTTGAGACCATCTCGGAGTATGCGTTCCAGAACACGGGACTTGAGACGGTGAGCATCCCGAAAACGGTGCGAACAATCGGCGAGTACGGATTTTTCTCCTGCGAGAAGCTTCGGCGGGCGGATGTCCTCGACGAGAATACCGACATAGGCGAGGACGCCTTCGGCAGCAATTATAAGCTTATTGAGGGCTATATCGCGCCGGGGTATCCGAAGAAGGCTGACAGAGCGGCGGAACTGCTGTATACTCTTTTGTGGTGTTCCTGCCCCGAGCGGCACGGTGCGCAAACCTCCGCACGGGCGGAGCGTTTCATCGGTGCGAACCAGAGTGTCATAATGGAGCATATCCTCAGAGAAAACAATGTTCCGGCAATGACCGCTCTTTCACGGCGGGCGCTTTTATCGGCTGAAGTCATCGGGGAGAGCCTTGAAAAAACGCTCATGTCCGGCCGGACGGAGATGACGGCATTGCTGCTTCAGGCGAAAAACGCCGCGGAAACACAGGAAGGAGAGTTCGAGCTATGAATATCGCGGAGGCAAAAAATCAGGTCAAAAACGCCATGCGAGCCTATTTCACAAAGGATGAGTACGGCAATTTCATCATCCCTCCCGAATCGCAGCGGCCGGTGTTCCTCATGGGACCTCCGGGCGTAGGTAAGACGACGGTGATGAAGCAGATTGCCGACGAGATGGGCGTGGGGCTGGTGAGCTATTCCATGACTCACCACACGCGTCAGAGTGCGCTGGGACTTCCTGCCATAGTCCGCAAAAGCTACGACGGACGAGACTACGCCGTCAGCGAGTACACCATGTCGGAGATCATCGCCGCCGTGTACGACATAATCGAGGAGACCGGCGTCAGGGAGGGCATACTTTTCCTTGACGAGATAAACTGCGTCTCCGAGACCCTCACCCCCACCATGCTGCAGTTTCTCCAGTATAAGACATTCGGGCGGCACAGGGTCCCCGACGGCTGGATAGTGGTGACGGCGGGAAATCCCGTGGGCTACAACCGCTCGGCGCGTGAGTTCGATGTTGTGACATGGGACAGGCTCAAGCGCATTGACATCGAGCCGGACTATGCCGCGTGGAAGGAATACGCGGCAAAAAACGGCGTCCATGCTTCGATCCTTACATATCTCGACGCAAAGAAGGAAAATTTCTACAGGGTCGAGACCACCGTCGATGGTAAGCGCTTCGTCACCGCCCGCGGCTGGACGGACCTGAGCAACATGATATATCTCTATGAGCAAAACGGCATTCCCGTGGACAAGCTCCTTATCGTGCAGTATATCCAGCAGCCCGACATAGCCGAGGACTTCGCCGTATACTACGACCTCTTCAACAAGTACCGTGCCGACTATAGGATTGATTTGATTGCCGGCGGTGAAGCGCCGGACGAGATAGCCGACCGGGCGCGGCAGGCGCCCTTTGACGAGCGGCTCAGCCTGATCGGGCTTCTTCTTGAGCGTGTGTCGGCCGATATCCGCGCCGTAATGCGCACGGAGGACACGGTGGCGGCGCTTCTGAAAGTGCTGCGAGAGGTAAAGACCGGAGCATCACTTGAAGAAAAGCTCTCGGAGCGGCAGGAAAAAATGCACCGTGAGGAGCGGCGCGGCACGCTTTCGCCCGAGAAACGCACCGAGTATGAACGTGTCATCAGGTTTCTCTCCGAAAATCAGCGCCGCGGAGCCGACTTCCCGGAGATAAAGGCGGACTATGACGCCATGGTGTCGGGTATGCGGGAGGACGCAAAAAAAGCCTCCGCACAGCTCGAAAATGTGTTCGACTTTGCGGAGCGGGTCTGGCCGGAGGGGCAGGAGCTTCTCATAATCGTGACGGAGTTGACCGTGAATTACTACACGGCGCGCTTTATCGCCCGCTACGGCAGCGAGGCCTATTACCGCCATAACGAGCAGCTCATGTTCTATCAGCGCCAGACGGAGTTGATACGTCAGATTGAGGAACTTGAGACCGAGGTGTGAGCATTGCCCTCATAAAAAAGAATACCCATGGCCACGGACCGGTAACAAAGTATAAAACACCAAGTTATCAGGGCGTGACAAGGGCAACATAAAGATACCGAGAATAGTATTGAAAAAATGCTATTCTCGGTATCTTTCCGGATATTTAACATCAAAATCAAACCGACAGTCTCCAATTTCCGAGATGGCAAGATGGCAATGCGATTTCTCCCCCGGGGTTTTGCCAACTTGGAATAAACTTGGAATTTAATATGCACAGACGCATTTTGAAAGCCCTTACGCCGCAAGCGTTTCAGGTCATAAAATAACGAAACACCGAACTGACACATTGTATCAATTCGGTGTTCCTGATTTGGTGCGGATGTTCATAAGGCTGAATTTAACCGTATTACCCGAAGCGGTAGCTTATATCTTTTTGCCCCGTACAACAATATCACTTAAAACGACCTTGATTTTCCCACTTTAAACATAGTTTTCGTACGTTTGAGAGTACCGGTATCGCACAAGTCAAATTTCGCTGCGTCAAATATGTTTGTATCAATCGTTACTGCCAACCCATAAAGAAGCCGCCTTTCGTTTACACCATGATTGCGTCCATAATTGTCTGAATGGTATTACAGGTATCATCAAAGGAAATGTCCTTTGCATATTTACTATATTAGCAGCTATTATTAAGTCAAGTTGCTTACTCCGATAAACACAACTCATGAGCTTTCATTCTCCTTATGGCGTTTGCCTCTATGCCAATCCAATCCTCATCGGTCATAAAAAACTCATAGAGCGGGATACCGAGCTTGAGGCAGATGCGCTCTATAGAATCAAGTGAGAGCTGACCGTTCCTCGCCTCCGCGTTTTTGAGCGTAGAATAAGGAATATCACAAATCTGCGAGAGCCTATAGAGGGTGATGCCTCTGTCGGCAATCAATGTTTTGAGTTTTGCAATGCTGTCCATGGTCTGCCTCCGTGCTTACAGAACACGTCCGATTACCTGAAATGCTGCGTTGGGGTTAATGTACTTCGGAGTGTATTTAGCGTTATACGACTCCATCACGGGCTGAGCGTGCACATTGCCGTAGCAGTCGGTGAATTCCTCCACCATTGCCTTGTCCGGCTCACGCTCGTTGTAGCACTTCAGATAGCCATCACCATCATAGATAAAGACGCCGACCTGGCCAATGCCGACCTGCTCACATCTTTGTACCCAGACTATCTGCCCGTCATGATAAACCGGCTCCATGGAGTCACCGGAAACACGGACACCGAAATCCGCATCGGCCGGGACCTTGTCTTCCGGGAAACTGATCATCTCAAAGTTCTCTTCATCGAGGAAGGCGCCTGTGCCGGCGGATACCGGCAGATTGCTGACCGGTTTTTCTATGTACCGGATAATCGATACTGTATTTTTTGCCAGTGGCTTGTACTTGCCGCTTGCTATAAGATCCGCTTTATATTCTTCAACTTTACGTGCCCCTGCTTCATTCAGCAGAGGTGCGTATTCTTTTTTGAAGTAGTCAAGACCGTCCTCTATACCCAGCAGATGCGTAATGGCAATCAACTGGTACGCATTCGGCAGTGTGCTACCGCTCTCCCACTTGCTTGCGGCGCTCGAATTAACGCTGACACCTACTTTCTCGAGCTCTTCAACAAACGCTCTGAGTGAAAGCCCACGATACCTCCGGGCTTCGGCAATCTTCGAGCCTATGACATTATCGGCTTTTTCGTTTGCTGCGTTATATCCGCTTGTCCGCACCTGGCCTATAGGTATAATCTTAGCTTTCATCATGCGCCTCCATTATTGTTTATATTCGAATTATATATGGGGAAAACACTGCTGTCAAGATATTTCTTTCCTATTGCTACTCAAATGCGACCTTGACATGTCCGAATAGGAAACTTATAATTCAAGCACAGCAACACACGAAGAGCTTTCCACAGCAGAAGGAGGTCAAGATGGTACATAACAATATCTATTCATATACGGATAACCCATGCCACGGCTGTATCTCTATGGCCTGCGCTACATGTGCATGCAATACAGGGTGCTCGCCGGAGCGAGACGAGCTAAGGGAACTGCGTGTCCCATTTTCTAAGGAGGCCAAGCGACCAAAGAAAAAGATGCCTCGTATTTCGGTGCCAAGCAGAGAGTCAAAGACGATTAGCATATCCACAGAGGTTTTCGGAGATGTCGGCAAGGCAATAGTCTGTACTGCCGACGGTGATGGAATGAACGGTGCCGGCATTTGCACCGGTGACTATGTTATCTTCGACACTTCTCTTGCTCCACAAAGCGGAGATGTAGTTATGGCGAAAGTCGATGGACAGATGTGCTGTCGGCGCTATTTCCTCGAAGGTGACAAAGGTCGATTCCGCAGAGAGGACGGCATTACACAGGATGTGGTCACAACAGATTTTACGGTTCTCGGTGTGATGGTCGGACTCATGAGGAAGGTCGAGCGTGCGGGATGAATGGCAAGGAGCGCACATACTTTTGCATCGACATGAAGACTTTCTACGCCTCTGTTGAGTGCGCTGAGCGTGGTCTGAATCCGTTTGAGACGAATCTCGTTGTCGCGGATACCTCTCGCGGAAAAGGCGCGCTGTGCCTTGCCGTAAGTCCTCGAATGAAAGCGCAGGGTGTAAAGAACCGCTGCCGGCTGTTTGAGATACCGAAAAATATCAAGTACGAAGTCGCATTGCCGAGGATGCAGCTGTATATAGATTACGCAGCAGATATCTACGCTATTTATCTCAAGTACTTCTCCCCGGACGATATCCATGTGTATTCCATTGACGAGGCTTTCATCGACGCCACAAATTATCTCGGCACATATAATACCGACGGTAAGTCTCTGGCTAAAAAACTGATGAACGAGATTGCCGAGGTAAAGCACATACCCTCCACTGCCGGTATAGGCTCAAATCTGTTTCTTGCAAAAATAGCACTGGATATCACGGCAAAGCACGCAAAGGACCACATGGGTATTCTTAACGAGGAGAGCTTCAGAGAAACGCTCTGGGACCATAAACCCATCACAGATTTTTGGATGATAGCAAACGGCACCGCAAGGAAGCTGGAGCGGTATGGTATCACGACCTTGAGAGATGTGGCGCAGTTTCCGCAGGAGCAGCTGTATAAGATATTCGGAAAAGATGCGGAACTGCTCATTGACCATGCATGGGGTAGGGAGCCGTGCCGGATGCAGGATATTAAGAGCTATAAGAGCAAGAGCCACTCCGTCTCATTTACGCAGATACTGCAGAGGGACTACTCCTATGATGAGGCTCGTATTGTCATGACGGAGATGATACTCCACGGCTGCCAGGAGCTTATGCGCCGCAAGGTCATCTGCCAGAAGGTGTGGATTGCCGTTGGCTATTCACAAGATGTTCTCCCAATGGCCCACGCGCAGACAAAGCTCACAAGCGCAACGGCGGTTAATTCTCTCATCAGCCCGTATGTGCTGAAGCTCTTTGATAAAATCACCGAACGCGGCACGCCTATCCGCAGGCTCGGTATCAGCTTCAACGACGTCTGCGATGAAGGCTGCGAGGGGTATGATTTCTTTACCGATTGGGAGGCCGTGGAACGGGAAAAAGCAAAAGAAAAAGCCGTGCTGCAGATTGCGGATAAGTACGGCAAAAATGCTGTGCTGCGCGGTACGAATTATCTCGACGGTGCGACACAGCGTGAGCGCAATGGATTTATAGGAGGTCATAGAGCAGGTTATGATGACATTACAAGAGAGGGCAAAGCAATTCGCCCCATTTGACGCAATGAAAGGGCTGCAGGAGGCACTGCGTGACCGTGAAGAGCGTCACTGCCGTGTGGAAAAACATGATATAGCTGACGAGGATATTGAGTCGAATTCTGTCGTAATTTCAAAGCTCACCAAAGGGACAGTCGTTCATATCGAGTATTACTGTGCTTTTCATGATGTTGAAAAGGACGGCAGCATTACGGAGATCAGCATCTCTTTCAAGTACTTGAAGCTCAACGGAGAGCGAATTGCCTTTGACGATATCTACAAGATAAGGATCACAGACAATGGATGATTTGGGTAAGGACTATTTCCCGAAAATATGCTGGGGCTGCTATGATAACTGCTATCGTTGCAAAAGAGAGATACACGGCACGAGCGTAGCCTATCTCCGTGAGATGGCCGCTGCCAGACTCCTGAAGCTGCGGGCGGTCTCACGCTTGCAAAAGGATATCTCGGAAATAGACAGCAGGATAAATAGTTTTATCGAGAATAATTAATGTTTGCGACCTTAAGGAGATTTGCATGAGATTTTACTCCACCGATGAAATAGAATATATCTCCCGCCGGGTATATAAAGCATATAAGAAAACGGCGGGGTTTGCAGAAATGCCGATGCAGGTTATACCGGAACAGCTGGCGGCTGTCTTGGGCTTGACATTTGATTACCGGCATCTCTCACAAGACAGGCTTACGCTAGGCCTTACCTCTTTCGAGGACGGTGATGGTGTTGAGGTTTTCGATAACGCCGATGAAGACTTTTATGTTCTTGACGGCAGAACGATGCTCATAGAGGAAGACTTGCAGAACGATGAGAGTAAGGTCGGCCGCTGCAATTTCACAAAGACGCACGAGGTATGCCATCACATTCTGCACCTGCTGTACCCGAGGGATTTCGGCAGTGGGCCTGCAGCACGGAAAGTTCTGCATTACAGACTCAACAGCAAGGTTACGGGAGAGATTGCGCATATGGAGCATATTGTTGACAAAGTAACCTCAGCCGTACTTATGCCGGAGGAACTTGTGAAAAGTAATATGGTCATGTACGGGCTGCCGGACAGAATTGAGATATTAAATAAGCTCGTCGGCAACACATATGCGCGTTTTTGCGTAATGGCAGAAGGCATGGGCGTTTCTAAACAGGCTTTGGCTATCCGCCTAAAGAGCCTCGGAATCTTAGGTGAGGAATACCTTAAGAATCCGTATGAGATGCTGAATATATACAAGGAGAGTAATGAATATGACTGATAATGAAACCATTAGAATAAGCAAAAATTGCAAAAACTGCGGAAGGCGCCTTTTCGATAAAGTTTCACCTGCATCCGGGTACGTGAAGATAAAGTGTCCGAAATGCGGACAGGAAAACGTCGTAAATCTGGCGCTGCGAAGGAGACTGTATTACCGCATGGCTACAGCATAACATCAATCGAACAATTTAGATGGTCTCACATGAGATCAAGTAAGACACCGTGCAAAGGGGCTTGGGTATAAAACCAAGAGACATACCACCAAATGGCCGGGCATTGTAAGGCAAAGGGATAAGTATATCCTGCTGCCGGACAATGCCCGGCTATTTTTATTTTCACTAAAAAATAAATCTAAAGCCTGAGTGTACATCAGGGCGAAGGATACAGATAAAGCACTTTTTCTATTTTCAGAAAGAGGACTATCGGTACCCTCAGTTTTCTGCACCCATTTTGCAGAAGCTGTCGCTCTCCGTACACTCAGGCTTTTTCTGCGTCCTTCGTGCCTCCGCACTCAGCGGAAAGGACGCAAAATGAAAAACAAGCACAACATCCGAAAATCCATGAAGGAGCTCCCCGTAGAAATGATGCGGGAGCAGTACGACTCCCTCAGCGGCGCTGAGAAATATTCCTTTGAAAAGATCAAAATCGGCACCCGCATGACCACAGGCATCCTTATACCGGCAAGTGATGAGCAATACCGCGAATACATCCATTCCGAATGGAATGAGGAAAAGAGAATTGAACGTCAGCGACGCTGTATGGTTATAAGTCCGAAAACCGGCAAGCTCGTCAAATGCAAGAAGTGCTGCGACAAATGTAATCGGATGAGGGATGGTCAGCCATATACACTCGAAGAGTTTTATGATAAGACTGAGTCAGAGCCTTCCGACGGAAGTCAGGGTATTAATAAAGTGGAAACTGAGATTTTGTTTGAACAGCTGCTCAGCTTGCTGGAAAAGCAGGCGTCGGAACTCGCCCACATCTTCGAGGAGATGTATAACGGTACAGGCCAGCGCGAAATCGAGCGCGAACTGGGTATCGCACACGGGACTATGACCGACATGGTCAAAAGGATGCGTGAGATTCTCCAGCAGTCCGTCAGCCGTGAAGACATCATCGGATAATTTGCCGGAAAGGGGTGTGCACAATTTAACGATTTGCTTCTCTGAAAATCGCTGAAAATGCACACCCCAGCCCGACAATCGTTAAAAGGTGCAAGCGCCGGACAGCAAAAAAGGCTCCGGGAGCCGAAATAAATCAGCCCTCGGAGCCTGTAATCGTTAAAAAGTGTTTGAAAAGCCTGCTGCTACAAGCATTTTTGCAAAGAAAAACTGCACACCAGCTCGATACTACATTGTATCAAAACTGTTGTGCAGTTATGGTGCGGATGTTCATAAGGGATTTAATAAAATAACCCTGCTGCCAAATCACATATTCAAAAATACAGACCATCGTAGAACTGATACTTGTGCTCAGTGCCGTGATGGTCTTTTGCTTTCGGTCTTAAGAATAAGCGAAGCTTCATGAGCTTAGATATAGCTGTGCAAGTATGCTTATAAACTCCGGCTATGCGCTGAAAGATGTTCAAGAATGGCTTGGCCATGCGGATATTAAGATGACCGCAAATATATACGGTCATCTTGATGTAGCACGAAAAATGAATATTGCGAATATGCTTGATGAAAATCTTTTCGCTTAGTGGTAGAAAAGTAGTAGAAAAAGCGGATTGATAAAGGTCTTGGAGAAAAACAAAAAAGCTCTGAAACCGTTGAGATTTCAAAGCTTTTTGTGAAGACAGATATCAGAAAGTACATCAGCTGTATGCGCTGTGTGAATATGTGCTCCACCAATTCAAGAAAGATCCCGCTGCCCATGCGCCTTGCCGCCCATGCAGTCCTTAAAAAGACCTGCTCGGACAGGAAAGAGCCCAAGTTTTATCTGTAAAGTATGAAAAACAGCCAAGTTGGTATGCTTGGCTGTTTTCTCATAATAATGCGCAAATCAGGAGCGGAAAAGTGCTGCACGAGGTTGACTTTTTTTATTTTTAGTTTAGAATGGACAAGGAATTACAAAAGAAAGTGAGGACAAGTAATTGGCACCAGATAAAGGCGACATTAAAATTAAAAGCTTATACAAAGCCTTGACCGTGCTCGACTGCTTTTCCGAAAAGCAGCCGCTGAGTATTACCGAAATAAGCGATAAGCTCGGACTGTATAAAAGCAATGTCTATGATATACTGACAACGCTCGCCGCTATGGGTTATCTTGATAAAAGCGAGGAATCGAGCAAGTTTTATGTCGGAAAAAAGCTTATAAGGCTTGGAAGAATGGCAAGCGACAGATATAGCTTCCAGAACATCGCCTCGCCCTACCTGCATAAGGTCGCAAATGAGGTGGGAGAGATCGCACATCTTACCGTGCCTATCGGATATCAGCTTTATTATTTGGATACTGCCGTGCCGGTAGGTACTCGTCCGTATGTTTCCGCCGTTTTACGTAACAGCTATGATAATCTGAACTGCACCGGCTCCGGTAAGGCCATGCTTTCACACATGCCGGAGGAGTTTATAGAAGAGTATCTTGCGTCTCCGCTTTCCGCGAAGACTGAGTATACGATAACTGACCCCGAAAAAATGCGCAGGGAGCTGGCAACTATACGTCTACGCGGCTATGCGGTTGATGATGAGGAATATGCCATCGGACTTCGCTGCGTAGCTATGCCCATCCTCGATCATGATGGTTCCGTGCTCGGTGCAATGAGCGTTAGCGGCCCGACTGTAAGGTTTGCCGAGGCGAATATACCCGTGTTTGCCGAGAAATTATCAAAACATATTCGCAAAATTCAAGATATACTATGATTTTTCAACAAAAATCGTGCCTTGTTTTTGTGCTGTCTGTCAATTGCAGATGTTCATCAAGTGTGCTAAATTAGTTATGCAGAAAGTTAATAGGGGATATTATTTTTTACATAACTCAATAGAACGGCGTTCTGAAACACAGAACGCTGGTTAAAAACCGTGAGGCGCAGGCTGCGTCTCAATAATGTTTTCTGCATAACAGAACAAAGTTCTGAGCTTCTTGACGAAGCTCGTTTTGCGTTCCATACTGCAGAACGACGTTCTGAAAAAGGAGGCGAAAATAAAGTTAATAAAATAATCATCCTCGGTCGGCAAAAGCGTACACGTATGACGCTGCCTCTTTCCGCTACATATTTTTTCGCTTTTGCTTTGAATTTTCCATCACATGGAGCCACATCATCCCCCCAAAAAAACGTCAAGGGCGTGTGCGCTTTTGCCGACCGAGGATAAAGACGAGACCAAAAAGAAATAAAAAAAGAGATTAAAGGAGAAAGTTGATGAAAAAGAATGCTCAGAGATTCCTTCTGCTGTTTGCACTTGGAATCGCTTACGGCTTTATGTATGTCATGCCGTACATGAAGTCAAGCTTTTATGATCAGATGATTGCCGCAATGGGCTGCACGAATGAGCAGCTCGGTTCTCTTATGACCTACTACTGCATTTGCTGCACGATCTCATATCTGCCGGGCGGCTGGATAGGTGATAAGTTCAACCCCAAGCCTGTCCTGCTGATTTCCATCTTCGGCCAGGCGGCATTGAGCTTCCTGTTTATGTTCACCTATAAGAGTTATACCATGGCAGTTATCATTTGGCTGTTGATGGGTCTGACCGGCGGCTTCGCATTTTGGCCTGCGATCATGAAGGGTATCAGAATGACCGGCAGCGACGAAGAGCAGGGAAGAGTTTACGGTATCTTTGAAGCACTCAACGGCGTTGCATCCCTGCTGCTCAGCTTCATCATGATCGGCGTTATGGCAGTTGTCGGCGGCAGTGACCTTGTTGTCGGCTTCAAGAGCGCACTCGCATTCATGGGCGGTCTGTCCGTTGTCTCCGGTATCCTCGTTGCGATCCTTATGCCTAAGGATGCAGCCTACGGTGTTTCCGAGGAAGAGAAGGCAAGAAAGATAACCGTTAAAGATTACGTTTCCGCATTCAAGATTCCCGGTGTATGGATCATGGCGATCCTCGTATGGTGCTATGTCACTATCTCGGCTGTTGCGAGCTATCTCACCCCGTACAGCACCAATGTCCTCGGAATGTCCGCAGCGCTTGCTGCTTCGATCGGCACCATCCGCACCTACGGCTGCCGCCTAATAGGCGGACCGCTCGGCGGCTACATTGCAGATAAGGGCTTTAAGTCAGTTTCCAAGGAGCAGCTTCTCGGTCAGCTTGCCTGCCTTGCAACAGTCGGTGTATTCCTCGTCCTGCCCACAGGCACAAGCTCCGGTCTTCTTGTTGTTCTGCTTCTGCTCGTCGGCATCTCGATGTTCCTGTGCAAGGGCACATACTTCTCCATCCAGCCTGAGATGGGCATCCCCACTCACATTTCCGCAACGGCTGTTGCCATAGCGACCTTCGTTGGATACATTCCCGATATGTTCGTTCACACCATGTTCGGTAAGTGGATCGACGCCGGCGGTGATCTCGGTTACAGAAAGATACTCATATACGGCGTTGCAACGGCAGTACTCGGCGTCATAGCCGCGGTCTGGGCTATCTTTCAGGCTAAGAAGGTCTCTGCACGCAATGCAAAGGCTGCGGAGGCCTGAAAAGGTAATTCATTTTTCGTTTAGATAAAGGAGCAACTATGGGTAAGGTAAAACTCAATATTAAAAATTGCAAGGGCTGCGGCTATTGCGTCGCAGAGTGCCCCAAAAAGGCAATTTCCTTCACCGGAAACATAAGCGACAAGGGCTATGACACTGTTCAGGTCGATGACTCACTTTGTGTTGCGTGCGGATCGTGTTACCGGGTATGCCCGGACAGGGTCTTCGAAATTCTCGTTTAAGGAAGGTGCAAAAAATGTCAAAAGAACTTATGAAGGGCAATGAAGCCCTCGCTGAAGCTGCAATACGTGCAGGCTGCCGCTTCTACAGCGGCTATCCCATTACTCCCCAGACCGAGATACTTGAGTATCTGTCCTGGCGTATGGATGATGTCGGCGGCACCTTCGTACAGACGGAGTCCGAGCTTGCCGGTATAAACATGCTCCTCGGCGCAGCGGCCGCCGGTGCAAGAGCGCTCACCAGCTCTGCAGGCCCCGGCTTCTCGCTCAAGCAGGAGGGAATATCCTATCTCGTTGCTGCCGATCTTCCGGCTGTCATCATTGATGTTATGCGTATCGGCACCGGCCTCGGCGATATTGCCCAGTCTCAGGGCGACTACTGGCAGCTGACCCGCGGCGGCGGCCATGGCGACTATCACACCATCGTTCTCGCACCGGCAAGTGTTCAGGAAAACTGCGACATGATGCCCGTTGCATTCGATCTTGCTGAAAAGTACCGTCATCCCGTCCTCATCGCATCCGATGCGGCGATCGGCCAGATGGTCGAAGGTGTCGAGCTGCCTGAGATGCACGAGCATGACATCAATAAATATGATTGGGCACTGCGCGGCTGCCGCCACGGCGATGCCCCCCGCAAGGTTCAGAACACCTACTACACAAGACCTGACTATGTTGAGTACCTCACTAAGAAGTATGCCGACATGGAGGAAAACGAGCAGCGTTGGGAAAGCTACAATACCGAGGATGCGGACCTTGTGCTCGTGGCGTACGGTATAAGCTCCCGTATTGCGAAGGAAGCAGTTGACATGGCTCGTGAGCAGGGAATGAAGGTCGGCCTTATCCGTCCGATAACTCTTTGGCCGTTCCCGGTCAAGGCGTTTGACGCCTGCCCGAATGCAAAGACATTTATGACCGTTGAGATAAACATTCTCGGTCAGATGGTAGACGATGTTAAGCTTGCTGTAAAGCACCGTGTGCCTGTGGAGTTCTGCGGAACCTACTTTGGCCTTCCAGAGAGCGACGATATCGTTGCTAAAGCCAAGCAGATTCTTGAAAAGGAGGGCAAATAAATGAAACTCAAAGCACCTGATTGCATTTTTTCTTCCGCCAACTTCTGCCCCGGCTGCGGCCACGGTCTGGCTAGCAGACTTATAGGCGAGGTAGCCGAGGAGCTCGGCATAGTCGAGAAGACCATTGGCGTGGTTGACGTCGCATGCTGCTCATTCCATATCGATTACTGGAACTTTGACACCATTATGTCCGCTCACGGCCGCGATCTGCCCACGGCGGTCGGTGCAAAGCACATCCGTCCCGACTGCGCGGTATTTGCCTATCTGGGCGACGGCGCAGCATACTCCATCGGCATGGCAGAGACCATCCATGCAGCACTCAGAAACGACAACATCTGCGTTATCGTTATAAACAACAGCGTTTTCGGCATGACTGGAGGTCAGATGGCACCGACGACCTTGCCCGGCGAAAAGACTGCAACCTCTCCCAAGGGCAAGGATCCCAGCCGTTATGGTACTCTGAGCGGCCTTGAGCTGGTAAAGACCATGGATGTAGCCTTTGCTGCCCGCGGCGAACTCGTAGGCTCTGCCGGTATGATGAACGCAAAGAAGCTTATCAAGAAAGCTTTTGAGCATCAGCTCAACGGTGACGGCTTCAGCATGGTAGAACTGCTCAGCCCCTGCCCGACGAACCTCAACCTTTCGCCGGTCAAGACCAAGGAATTTGTTCACAATGAAATGACGAAGTATTTCCCACTCGGAGTATTCGTAGATAAGAAGGAGGCGCAAAACAATGACTGAAATGGTCTGCGCCGGATTCGGAGGACAGGGCGTCCTCACGACCGGACTTATAATCGCCCACGCAGCAATGCGTCTTGGTAAGGAAATCACATGGTATCCCTCTTACGGCTCCGAAATGCGCGGTGGCACCGCCAACTGCACCATCAAGATCAGCGACAAATCTATTGCCAGCCCCGTCGCAAAGCACCCGGACATCGTATGCGCGCTCAATGCTCCCGCTGTCGATAAGTTTGAAGCTTCCATAAAGCCGGGCGGCTACCTTTTTGTCAATGCATCCTTGGTTGATGCCGACAGAAAGTATAGAGACGACATCAAGGTCGTATCCGTCCCCATGTCAGAGATCGCACTCGAGCATGCAAACCCCAAGGGAGCAAACCTTGTTCTGCTCGGTGCTATTGCCGCTCATACCGGAATCTTTGATATTGATGAGCTTGACGAGCAGGTGACGGCCTACTTTGCCAAGAAGGGCAAGTTTAATCCCAAAAACTCCGAGTGTCTCAAGGCCGGAGCAGCACTTTGACAATCAATAAGCTCTCCTGTATAATCATTTATATAGGAGAGCTTGAGCAAAAGCTGCGAATGTTTGAAGAATAGGAAGGAGGACAACTGATGAATAGCTTTGATATAGCAATAATTCTGGCATATTTTGCGGCTATGATTTTCCTCGGACTGTATTCGAGCAGGAAGCAGAAGGATGTTGACGATTATTACGTCGGCGGAAGATCCATGGGAGCACTGAAGATCGGCGCTCTGTGGATGGCCGGCTGGATAGGCGGCTCCTCTGTTATAGGGACCTCGTCCAACGCATATTCTCTCGGCATAACAGGCGTATGGTATGTGGCGGCCATAGCAGGCGGATGCATGATCTTTGCATTTACCATGTCCGCCCCTATAAAGCGTATAAGCTCAAAGATAAACAATATTACGCTCCCCGAGCTTATAAGCAGTCGCTATGACAGGAAAACCGGCATAATGTGCAGCATCACGACGATACTTGCAATGGTCGGATACACGGCCGCTCAGTTTGTTGCCGGAGGATCGATACTGAATGTTCTGACAGGCTGGGATCTGCGTATATGCTATGTGATCGCGGCAGCAGTTATAGTCTTTTATGTTTCCACCGGCGGACTTCTTGCAGTCACCTACACCGATATAGTGCAGATGCTCATCCTCATCATCGGTGTTGTGGTCATCGGAGTGCCGGTGGTAAACTCCATCCTTCAGAGCGAAGGACTCAGCTTTTCATCCCTGCCGGAGCAGTATTTTGACATTGGCTCATGGGGCTGGGGAACGATAATTGCTCTTGTACTGTCGACTGTCCTGTCGTTTTTCACGAGCATGGACAGCTACACCCGCTGCATTGCGGCAAAGGATATGAAAAGCGCCCGCCTCGGAACGATTTATGCTGCCGTTGCGGTCCTTGTCATAGCCGGAGCGAGCACCTACATGGGAATGGCCGGCAAACTGCTTCTGCCGGAACTTGAATCGGCGAACAATGTCCTTGCTATGCTCATAGTAAATGTGCTCCCGCACGGACTTAAGGGACTTGTCCTCGTCGGAATACTCTGCGCAATAATGTCCACGGCGGATATCTCCGTGCTTACGGCATCCGCAAGCCTTACAAAGGATATTTATCAGAAATATGTAGATAAGGATGCGAGCGATAAGAAGCTTATGCGAATGGGCTTTTTGTGCTCTGTATTTGTCGGCATAGCCGGCGCACTGTTCGGCTGGTTCAATCAGGATATAATGAACCTGCTGCTCATAACATTTACCATTAACTCTGCCGGACTTTTTCTGCCGTGTGTATGTGCGTTTTTCTGGAAAAAGTCCTGCGCGGACGGCTCATTTGCATCCATGCTGTCGGCGACTGTGATAGCCATAGCATGGTATATCGGCGGCAAGGTCAGTAACCTGCCGATATTTGAGATCGATGCGATCTGGCCTGCGTTTGGTGTTTCCGCACTGATCTATGTGGTCATATGCCTTACGCATAAACAGACCGACGAGGAAATTGAAAAGTCGGAGCTGTTTTTCGCAGAACGCTGAAAAAACATCAATAAAAAGGAGAAAGCCATGAAAATAGTTTTTGCCGAATTTCCCGAAACAAGAAACAGAAACATCGATACTGAGATTTCATACATGCCTGAGGGCACCGAGATCGGTTTTGCCGTATATGATGAAAATAATCTCGATCAGTATTATAAAGACCTCTCCGATTGCGATGCCGTTATTACCGGCTTTGCTCCCATCGATGAGGTCGCGATCGACCACATGAAAAAGTGCAAGATAATCTCCGTTCAGGCCACCGGCTGGAACTTTGTTGCACATGAATATGCTAAGAGCAAGGGTATTGCGGTTTCCGCCATCGGTGAATACTGCACCAAGGAGGTCGCAGACCACACCATCATGCTCATGCTCGCGCTGCGCAAGAGACTTCCTTATCTCCAGCGCCGCGTGAACAAGGAAAAGGTATGGGAGAGCGCAACTCTTGAGACACTCGGACTTAAGAGCGTTTACGGTCAGACCATCGGTCTTGTCGGCCTGGGCAAGATCGGCAAAGCAGTAGCCACGCGCGCGCAGGCGTTCGGTATGCGTGTCATTGCAAATGACCCGTTTATCCCCGACAGCGATTTTGAAAAGGTCGGCGCGGAGAAGGTCAGCATTGAATACCTGCTCAAGAACTCCGATGTCGTATCCAGCCACATGAACCTCAACGACACAAATGTCAATTACTTTGACGCTGATAAGTTTGCCATGATGGCTGAAAAGAAGCCCATTTTCCTCAATGTATCCCGCGGCGGCGAGGTCGATGAGAACGCAATGCTCGAGGCGCTTGATTCCGGAAAGATACTCGCAGTGGGCCTCGATGTTCTGGTCAGCGAGAGTCCTAATCTCGAAAGCTGCCCGTTTATCGACAGGGAAGACTGCATCGTAACGCCGCATACTGCATTTTTCTCGGATGATTCCATTGAGGCATGCGAACGCATTTCTACGGAAAATGCGGTCTATTACATCAATGGTCAGCCCGAAAAGGTGTTTAAGCTCGTCCAGGATCCCAACGCCTGAGCATGAATCGTAACAGGAGAAAAACGCATGAGCAACACAAAAAAGCTGCCCCTTGAGGGAATAAAGGTAGTTGAGCTTGCAACCGTTGTTGCAGCGCCTACAGCCGGCAGAATGCTCTGTGCCTACGGCGCGGAGGTCATAAAGGTCGAGGGACTTAGCGGTGATAACCACCGCCGCTGCGGCGAGTTTGAGATGACTGTGTGCGAGGATTATAAAAATCCGCTTTTTACGATACAAAACAGCGGCAAGCGCTTGGTATCGATCAACCTCAAGACCGAGGGCGGCCTTGAAGCAATGTACAAACTGCTGTCCGATGCGGATATATTCCTCACGAATGTCCGCATGCCGTCTCTTGTGCGTCTCGGACTCGGCTGGGAGCTCCTGCACGAGAAGTTCCCCAAGCTCATCTACGGACATTTTTCCGGCTTCGGTCTCAAGGGAAAGGACAGCGCTAAGCCCGGCTTTGATATGACTGCATTCTGGCTCAGAAACGGACCTCTTGCCGATTGGCAGGAGCCCGGCGCATTCCCGTTCACCCCAACCTATGCATTCGGCGATATGGCAACAAGTTCTGTGTTCTTTTCCGGTCTGCTCACGGCGCTTCTCGGCCGTGAATGCAGTGATGAGGGCACACTGGTCAGCGTTTCGCTCGAGGCAAGCGGCATCTGGTGCAACGCGATCGGCGTCGTTTCCCACCAGCCGCCCTTTGGCGGTGAGCATGTCAATGATCCCCTGCGTCCGGCTGACCCATTTTACCATTTTTATAAGTGCGCCGACGGAAGGTACATTGCTGTCTGCGACAACGAGTATAAAGCAGATATGGCGAAGATCGCAAAGATCTTCGGGCTTGACTGGATGCTTGATGATGAGAAATACTACACGCTCGAAAACCTTGCAAAGGCTGATGCCGCGATAGATGTCGTGCGCGCAATGAATGAAGTCATAGCGACCAAGGACAGCGCCGAATGGCTCAAAATACTGGAGGAAAATAATGTTTCCTGCGAGCTCATGCGTAGCATCCGTGATGTGTATTGCGATCAGCAGGCGATCGACAACGAGTTTGTCATGCCTGTAGAGTATAAGGACGGGCTCACCGTAATGATGCCGTGCCCGCCGATCAAATTTTCCGAGTACGGCATGCGTGAATATACTCCTACAGGCCGCATAGGCGAGGACACGGACGCTGTTTTTACCGAGCTCGGATACACTCCCGAGGAAATTGCGGCACTGCGGGAAAACAAAGAAATAATCTGAAAAGGAGACTAACGATATGAAAATAGTTCTTGCCGAAGTTCCTTACACAAAGGACAGATACATCGGCGTCGAGCAGTCATGCTGCCCCGAGGGCGCAGAACTCAAGATCGCCGTATACGATGAGCACAGCGACGACAACAGCGCGTTCTATGAAGAGATAAAAGACGCCGATATCATCATAAACGGCTATGTCTATTTCGGCAAAAAGGAGATAGATGCGCTTGAAAAGTGCAAGATTATCTCCTTCCAGTCCACTGGTTACAACGAGGTCGACCTCAAGTACGCAGAAGAAAAGGGTATCGGCGTTTGCTCAATCCTCGACTACTGCACTCAGGAGACGGCTGAAAATGCAATGGCACTCATGCTCAATCTCCAGCGTGCAATTCGCCTGTATGACCGCAGTGTGCAGCAGGATCATGTCTGGGACTACCTCGTGGCAAAGGACATGCATCTCAGACGCATCGAGGGGCAGGTCATGGGTATCGCAGGGCTCGGCCGCATCGGCCAGTCTGTGGCCAAAAAGGCACAGGGGTTCGGCATGCCCGTCATAGCATACGATCCTTTCCTGCCGCCCGAGATCGCGGAGAAGCTTGGCGTTAAGCTCGTTGACTTTGACACACTGCTTGCTGAGTCTGATGTTATCTCCATCCACATGAATCTGACCGATGAGAACTTCCACATGTTCAACAAGGAAGCGTTCGCAAAGATGAAAAAACGCCCCATCATCGTAAACGAGGGACGCGGCGCGTTGGTCAGCGACGAGGCTCTTGTATGGGCACTTGATAATGATCTCATCCGCGGCGCCGCTCTTGACATGCTCGAGTCGGAAAATCCCGATCTTTCCGATTGCAAGCTCCTCGGCCGTGAGAATGTTCTGCTCACCCCGCACAGCGGATATTACTCCGAGACCTCCGATTATCTCGTCGCAAAGTACAGCATGGATAATGCTCTGTATTACTATAACGGCGAATACGATAAGGTCAAGGTTATGCGCAATAACGTCCGCGCCTGATCGCTCAGCTGATAACCAAGATAACGAAAACCGGCAGGTATCAAACGGTACCTGCCGGTTTTGCTATTGCTAGTAGCAAAGGCAACCACTAGCTATGCTAGTGGAAAAGGAGAGCTTATAGCGAGGAAAGAAGTAGACAAAATAAAAACTCCCTATTAGAATTAGAAGTGGTTTGCCGACCACACGACTAAAAAATAGGGAGGTCTTATCGTGAAAGATAAAGACATAGGTAGTTTAGAACATACAATGTGGATGTGTCAATACCATGTGGTATTTGTCCCAAAATATAGAAGACTGGCGATATACGGAGAGATAAAGCAAGATTTAGGGCGAATATTGAGGCAGCTGTGTCAGCAAAAGGGTGTAGAAATCATAGAGGCAGAGCTATGCAAAGACCATGTACACATGCTGCTAAGCATACCACCCCAATATAGCGTATCACAAGTAATGGGGTATCTGAAAGGGAAGAGCAGCCTGATGATATTTGCCGGCACGCCAATCTGAAATATAAGTATGGCAATCGACATTTTTGGGCGAGAGGTTACTATGTAGACACAGTAGGGCGAAACAAAAAGCAGATGCAGCTGTCCCACAAATACGAGGTTGAGCGCTTAGAACTTAAAAGCAAAATTGCCGAGCTTCGCAAAAAGCTTTCAGAGTCCGGCAAAAGCCAAAAAGAGCGGGAAGATTTCATATACGCCGTACGGCAATTCATGCAGATGAACAGTCTGACCGCAC
>CAVGBM010000020.1:0-7528 GCA_963627445.1 Oscillospiraceae bacterium
CCAAGTACTACTACAAGGTGAAAGCAATTTGCTCCGCAAACACCAACGCAAACTCCGCACTCAGCACCGCCGTCAGCATCAAAGCGACGAAATAAGGCAAAATAAAATATTTTAAGCACTGTTTTGATTTTTTGTCAAAACAGTGCTTTTTTGTGATATAATAGTGTAGCTGGCGCAAATTATGCTGTTTTCTTTGCTAAATGCGCAACATATAGCGTCGCATGTCTCAACTCATGGTACAATTGGGCATCGGGTGAATTTACACCTGCGGTTACACGAAAGGCAATTTTAAAATTAAAATATAAGGAGAGACAAGATGAAGAAGAGAATTCTAAGCTCTTTGCTTGCATTGCTGATGGTTGTATCGCTTTTGCCGATGCAGGTATTTGCGGCAGAGGGCGAAGTAACACGCATTCAGTGGCTGCAAAAGCTGACTGAGACCTTCGACATGACAGTCGAAGCGGACAATTATCCTGACAACTATTATAGTGATGTCAGCTCCAGTGACAGCTACTATAAGGATGTCATGATAGCGACCGAGTTCGGCCTGATCGATCAGGAGCCGGGCACGGAGCTCAAGCCGAACGAACCGGCGACGCGTGAGTTTGCCGCGCACACGCTGAACTTCTGCCTCGGCTATGAGCTCGACGAAGGCGCGACCTACACCTTCACCGACTCAGCGGATCTCACCTACGCCGACGATGCGCAGATTGCGGTCAACCGCGGCTGGTTTGCGCTTGTCGGCGGCAAGTTCATGCCCGAGCAGTCGGTCACGAACGGCGAAATGACCGCCATGCTCGCCGACGCCGCCGCGGTGCTTGCAGACAGCGTGATCGATGAAGGCCATGATAATGTGTTCACGTTCAAGGACGGGATCAAGGTCATGCCTCAGGGTACGCCTGTCCAGCAGAACGAAGATGGCAGCATTACCTTTACCGGGAACATTGCAATTGAAAAAGGCGATGTAGTTGCCGTTTTCCTCACAGACATTCCTAGTGGCTACACGGTTGAGACGGTTACGACCTCCAACGGCGTGACTACCTTCACAGGAGCAGAGACAAGTCTTGGCGATTATATTGAAAGCATAGATGCGCAGGGCTCCTCAGAGGGCGACTATCTTGATTTTGTGCCCGCCGAAGGCGCGACCGTGACCTATATTTTTAACGACGGTACACAAACACAAAGCCGTGCGCGCGCTGCGGCACGAGGCTCAAATGCCATAAAAGATATTAATATAACAATTCCTGCAAGCATCGGCAAAGCCAATGCAAGCCTGACTGTTTCCATGACCAACGCGAAGATCGATTGGAAGGTCGATCTTAAACACCCAGCTGTAAACTCATATGCAATGGCGCAGTTGAAGGCCAATATTACCACGACCTTTACAGGAAAGATGAAGGTTGGCGAAACACTTGTCATAGGTCAGTGGGATATACCCGGTTTGGGCAGCATTTCTATAACCGGGGCAGTGAGCTGCGAGGGTAAAATAGTTATAACAGAGCGCGGAAATTTGGCTGCGGGTTTTGAATTCAGCGGCGGTCGCTTCCGCGACATAAGAAATTACAAGGCAACATCGTTTACCACCGACACGACTGTATCCGGAGTCATCAGCGTAACTGCAGCCGCGGAAATCAATGTAGTAGACAAGCTCATAGCCGGCATCTCGGCCTCAGCCGGTGTTCAGGCGGAATATCGCCGGACTGATAGAACCCCGGAGACACCGGCAAAGTGCGAAAACATTCGTGCTTGGTTGTTTGTTAAGTACGACACCTATGCGAACATCCCCGGCCTCGATCCGTATAGAAACACTGTGTATATTTTCAATGAAAGGAACAGCCCTGCAAAGATTAATTTCCATTATGAGGATGGAAAGCAGGTCGCAAAATGTACATACGGCGATTACGGTGATTACTACACCTGCGGAGATTCCCATTACGGCTACGGCTGTTCCGGCTTTGGCAGCAGCACAGGTCTGAACTCAGCCGGAGAACCGTATACCATATTTGAATACTCGCTTGACGAAGATAATAATGCGACCATAACAAAATACTACGGCAATGTTGCCGCAATATCCGTCCCGGAAACACTTGACGGATATACGGTCATTGCAATAGGAAATGATGCGTTCAAAGGCAGAGCGGAGTTAAGAAGCGTCGTTATCCCCTCGACCATCACTACGATAAACGGCGGTGCATTTTATGGTTGCTCCAATCTTTCGACCTTGACTTTCCAAGATGGACTGACAGCCATTAAAGAGCGAGCTTTTGAAAGATGCGTATCACTTACAATATTAGATTTGCCGGATTCGCTAACATCGATTGACGGCGGCGCATTTGCATGGTGCAGCAACTTATCAAATGTCAAGCTTTCTAAAGGCTTGGTTCGTTTAGATGCCAGCACATTTTATAATTGCGACAACATCACTTCAATTGAAATACCCAAAAGCCTAACTGAGTCAAATAATAATTATCTCTATGAAGGCTGGCAGTGGGGTGCATTCTACGGATGTGATGGACTCAAAAATGTAAGTTTTGAAAATGGCGCAACAACGATAGCCAGAGGTCTGTTTGCGAATTGCCCCGGACTTGAAAGCATTGTAATCCCGGATACAATTACAAGCATCGTAGAATTAGCATTCTTTAATTGCAAAAATTTAAAAGATATTAAGTTTTCTACCTCCATTACCTCCATTGGCTCACAAGCATTTGATAGCTGTGGTTCTCTCACAAGTATTGATTTACCGGATTCGCTAACATCGATTGACGGCGGCGCATTTGCCCGATGCAGTGAACTTGCAGATGTCAAGCTTTCTAAAGGCTTGGTTCGTTTAGATGCCAGCACATTTTATAATTGCGACAACATCACTTCAATTGAAATACCCAAAAGCCTAACTGAGTCAAATAATAATTATCTCTATGAAGGCTGGCAGTGGGGTGCATTCTACGGATGTGATGGACTCAAAAATGTAAGTTTTGAAAATGGCGCAACAACGATAGCCAGAGGTCTGTTTGCGAATTGCCCCGGACTTGAAAGCATTGTAATCCCGGATACAATTACAAGCATCGTAGAATTAGCATTCTTTAATTGCAACAATCTTAAAACCGTTGAGCTGAAAGACGGTTTGCAGTTAATAGGCGCAAATGCATTTAATAGTTGCACAAGCCTGACGGAAATAAGCATCCCGGATACCGTGACAAACATGGGCACCTATGTGTTTGAAAGCTGTTCTAACCTGAAAACGGCAAAGTTGCCTAATATCCGAGAGAAAATAATGGCGTATACATTTGAAAACTGCACATCTCTTGAGAAAATCGTATTACCCGATACTGTGACGGAGATACAGGATCATGCATTCAAAAACTGCACATCTCTGAATGAAATCACATGGAGTAAGTCGCTTAACACGATCAAAGAGTATGCATTTGAAAACTGCGATGCGCTCACCGAAGTCAAGCTCCCGAACAGTGTGACATACATTGGTGCCGGTGTATTTTATGATTGCGACGGGCTTACAAGCGTAAGCATTCCCGACAGCGTGACAAGCGTCGGAGTGAAGCTTTTCTACGACTGCGATGCGCTGACAGATGTTAAACTCGGCACCGGCATCACCACGATACCCGAGAACACATTCAACCACTGCGATGTGCTCGCAAGCATAGTTATCCCCCGCCGCGTTACAACGATCGGCAACTACGCATTCAAAGACTGCGTCAAGTTCACCGAGATAACCATCCCGAGAGCAGTCACGAGCATTTCCGCAAATGCATTCAGCTACCCCGCAAGAATGACCATTTACGGCGTTGCGGGAACCTATGCTGAGACCTTTGCAAACGACAACTCCATCAAGTTTGTCGACAAGCAGGTAAACGCGACCACAGCAGCGCTCGATAAGACTACGCTCACCCTCAACAGGGGCAGCAGCGCGAAGCTGTACCTGACCGTGCAGCCGGATGACTTCACCGACGAGGTCAACTGGAAGTCCGCAGACACCTCCATTGCTATGGTCGCCGAGGACGGCACCGTCAAGGCCGTCGGCGTTGGCTCAACGATCATCAAGGTCACGGTCGGCAATGCAAGCGCAAGCTGCAAGGTCACCGTTGTTCAGCCCGTCACCTCGATATCCCTGAACAGGACTTCCCTCTCGATGGAGGCGCTCAGCACCTACCAGCTGACCGCGACCGCCTACCCCAACGACGCATACGATAAGTCGATCAGGTGGGAAAGCTCCGACGCCTCCGTTGCCACCGTCAGTGAGGACGGCCTGGTCACGGCTGTCGGCAAGGGCACTGCTACCATCAAAGCGATATCAACTGCCGTGAGCAGCGTTTACAGGAGCTGCACCGTGACCGTCACCAACAACGGCATAGTCGCAAAGGATGTTGCGCAGCTTGAAAGCCCCCACAATTACAGCAACAATTGCTCGGACATCTGGCTGTACACCCTCACCGGCGCACCCGCGATCACGGTCACCTTCGACGAGCGCACCAATATTGAGGACGGCTTTGATTACCTGTACATCTACGACGCAAACGACAAGCAGGTCGGCAAGTACACGGGCACCGAGCTTGCCGGAAAATCCATCACCATCGATGGCGACACGGTCAAGATAAAGCTCGTCAGCGACGGCGGCGGCAATGAGTGGGGCTTCAAGGTCACCAGCGTAGTGGCCTCTGCCGCACATGTCCACAGCTACACCGCAACCGTAACTGCCCCCACCTGCTACGAAAAAGGCTACACGACCTACACCTGCAGCTGCGGCGACACTTATGTCAGCGACTACACCAACGCACTCGGCCACAGCTACGACGCATGGTTCGTAACGGACGAGCCCACCTGCGACGAGAACGGCTGGGAGGCCAGGACATGCATCCGCTGCGATGATACCCAGACGAGATATGTTGAGGCGCTTGGTCACGATATCGTCCACCACGACGGCAAAGCAGCCACCTGCACAAAGTCCGGCTGCGAGGATTACGACACCTGCTCGCGCTGCGACTACACGACCTACGAGAAAATTGACGCACTCGGCCACAGCTACAAAAATGGGAAATGCACCCGTTGCGGCAAAAAGGATCCGAATTATATTGCTGCTCCCGTGCTCAAGATCACGACCTCGGCCGGCAAGCCGAAGCTCAGCTGGAACAAGGTCGACGGTGCAGTGAAGTATGAGATCTATCGCGGCACCGAGGAAGGGCTCTACAAGGATTACGTCACCGTGACCGCTACGAGCTACACCGACAAAAACACCAAGATCGGCACAAGGTATTACTACATAGTCATGGCCGTCAGAGCCGACGGCGCTGAATCCGCGTTCAGCAATGACAAGAACATCAAGTGCAGACCGGCAGCGCCGACGGTGAGCATCAGCCGTTCCGGCGGCAAGGCGAAGCTCAGCTGGAAGGCCGTTTCGGGCGCAACGAAGTATTGGATATACCGCAGCACCGACGGCAAGAATTACAGCAAACCTATTGCGACGACGAAGCTGACCTACACAGATAGCAATTCCAAGTCCGGCACGAAGTATTACTACAAGGTCAGAGCGATCGCAGTCGTGAACAACACGAATGTCGGTTCGGCTTACAGCACCGTAAAGACCATCATGACCACGCTCGCTAAACCGACGGTGAAGATCACAACCTCGAACGGCAAGCCTAAGCTCACATGGAGCAAGGTCACGGGTGCAGATAAGTACTACATTTATCGCTCAACAAATGGCAAGGATTACACACTTTTGATCAAAACGACCAAGACGAGCGTGACCAACACCGGCGCGAAGAAAAACACCAAGTACTACTACAAAGTGAAGGCGATTTGCTCATCCAGAACCGCAGCAAACTCTGCCTACAGCACAGTCGTCAGCATAAAGGCAACGAAATAAACTCAACGCATCAGATCCCTGTTTTGACTCCTCGTCAAAACAGGGATTTTTTATATTCCCCCTCCCCTACCGCCAGCAAGTGCAAATTATGCAAGTTTCTTTACCAATTATGCAATGCATGCCCGCAACGACAAAATTTGCGCTACAATATGAACTGCATGTGAACACGAGATTTTTAATTGAGAAAAAATTAAAAAACATAAATTGAGGAGGAAGAAATGAAGAAACGAATTTTAGTTTTGTTTCTTACCCTGGCGCTGATAACTACGCTTATTCCCATCGGCGCAATGGCAGGAACCATAGACAACCAGGATGTGTTTCTTACGCAAGACCCATATACCGTTGATTGTACGGCTGCGGCATCGGCCATGATGCTTCGCAGAGCAGCCATAATGAGCGGTAGTACTGATTGGAGCTCAATTACGATCAGCTCCGTCAAGGCATACGCATGGAACGATGGATTGAAAGGAAGTTTTTCATGCTACGGCTTTAATGTTACCAGCCGGGCTCTGCCTTATGACTATAATGAAAAAATCAATTGGCTTATTAATTATCTTCAAAACCATAGAGAAGGCATAGTCGTGTTTAATCCGTCATTTTCCGATCTTCTACTTAACGGTACTGAGAACTCGCATGCAGTTTTGCTCACCGATTATGATCCAAATACGGACACATTCTACTGTGGCGACTCCGGCAGTGTAAATGTCAGAGGCCGCTACGCGGTAAGCGAAAGCACGATGAAAGGCCATCTCGGCACAAGTGATCAGGCAACTATCATGAGCGGCTTTACAAAGTGCTGGTACATAACAAACAGCCCCACTTGCCAGCATCAGTTCACGACCGATACTGTAGCTGCCAGTGCCACGGCCGACGGCCATGATAAGGAGTATTGCACTGTTTGCGATTATGTCGTCAAAAATGAGCAGCTGCACAATTGGGCAGACGACAAGGTCATAAAAGAGAAAACCACGACTGATAGCTCGGGTCTTACTACGGTCTCAATGCTGTACAAGCAGATTTGCACTAATTGCAAAGCAGAGAGAACAAAGCAGAAATTCCACTTCTACGGTCCCTCGTACACCGGCGCGGAGTGGAAGGACTCAACATGGGAGATCGTTAAAAACACATGGAAAGGCATTGTTGAAATTGGCGGCGAGATATCCAACGGATTAAAGGATCTTAGGGATATTCTCGACAGCAACATCGGGCGCGACTTTTGGGACCTCGTTCTCGGAGATGAAAAGCCCGGCAAATTGAGATTTTTTGGCACGAGCATAATACCCGATGAATTTTTCAAGGGCTTGGACATCAGCTCTGTCGACCTCTCCGGTATAACGAGCATAGGCAAAAGCGCTTTTGAGGGCTGCTCCATATCTGACCTGCTGCTCCCGCCGACGCTGCAGTACCTGGGCGATTATGCGTTCAAAGACTGCACCCAGCTGAAGACGGTAAGGTCGTCCGTGGCAAATGCGATCAATTTCGCCGCATCGGCCTTCAGCGGCTGCTCAAACATCACCACCCTGCATATCCCGTATGGCGTCACAAAGATAAGCGCAGGCGAATATGCAAACAAAACAAATCTCACCAGTGTCATTATCCCTTCAACGGTAACAAGCATAGGTAATAATGCATTTTCCGGCTGCAGCGGAC
>CAVGBM010000020.1:8466-9779 GCA_963627445.1 Oscillospiraceae bacterium
CCGTCAACATTGAAAACGATAAGCGACAGTGCATTCTACGGCTGCAAAGCCCTGACCGATATTGCTTTCGCCGGAACGAAGGATGATTGGGCAGCGGTAAGCGTAGGTTCAAATGCACTTCCGAGCTCTACGCGTATACATTACAACTGCACCTCGCTCGAAGGGCATTACATGGTCGAAGTCGGCGAGAAAGCAACAACTTGCACCGAAGCCGGACACACGGCAGGCACACAATGTGCGCTCTGCGGCACCATTGGAAGCGGTATGGCTGAAATTCCCGCCCTCGGCCACGATTACGGCGATTGGACGGTAACTGCCGAAGCGACCTGCACCGAGGACGGCAGCAAGTCCAGAAAGTGCACACGCTGCGATGAGACCGAGACCGAGGCGATAAGCGCAGCAGGCCACAGCTACGAAAACGGCAAGTGCAGCGTTTGCGGCGCGGAAGATCCGGACTATGTCCCCGGCCACACCCACAGCTACGGCGAGTGGACAGTGACGATCGAAGCTACCTGCACAAAGGATGGCGCTAGGAGCAGGACCTGTTCGACCTGCGGCGAAAAAGAGACCGAGGTGATAAAAGCTCTCGGCCATGACATCAAGCAGCATGAAGCACACGCGGTAAGCTGCACGGAAATCGGCTGGGCTGCATACGAGACCTGCTCTCGCTGCGACTACACGACCTACAAGGAGATCGCAGCTCTTGGCCATAATTACAGCGACTGGACGGTAAAGACTAAAGCCACCTGCACGACAGCAGGCACCGAGACCAGAACCTGCTCGCGCTGTGATGTGACCGAGACGAGGAATGTTGCGGCGCTCGGCCACGATATCAAGCACATCAGCGGCAAGGCTGCCACCTGCGCTGAGAATGGTTGGAAGGCATACGATACCTGCTCGCGCTGCGATTACACGACCTACGAGAAAATTGACGCACTTGGTCACGACTATGGCGAGTGGGTCATGACAGATGAGCCCACCTGCAACGAAGATGGCAGCGAGACCAGAAGCTGCTTGCGCTGTGATGAGGCCGAAACGAGAGATGTTGAGGCACTTGGCCACGACTTTGAGGATGGTGTCTGCACTCGCTGTGGGGCAGATGACCCGGACTATGTTGAGGCACCTGTGATCAAGATCACGACATCAAGTGGCAAGCCGAGGATCTCTTGGAGCAAGGTCGACGGTGCGGCGAAATATAAGGTGTTTTACAGCGCCGACGGCAAGAAGTACAATGTACTTATCACCACCGAAAAAAACGCCATCACCCACACCGGTGCCAAGATCGGCACGAAGTATTACTACAAGGTCAAGGC
>CAVGBM010000021.1:0-13953 GCA_963627445.1 Oscillospiraceae bacterium
CTCTGCATTTTTATGCGGAGTGTTTTTTACTTGACATTTATTAACTTTTCTTTGGCGAAACAAAGAAAAGTTAATAATTGGCAAAACTCATCAACCTGGTGGTGCGCTTGTGTTTTTACGCATTTTGAAAACAGTCAAAAGTTTGACATAGCAGAAATATTATGATATAAATAAGCTGTTAGTTTAGTTGGTTAATTTGCAAGAAAATAAATACATAACAAGGAGATCGATTATGGCACACAGACCGAATATTCTGAAGCTGGCTACCAAGATCAGCCTCGAAAGTCTGACCTACACCGGCATCACCTACAATGACCCCGAGTACCGCATTCTCGAGCCTATCGTCGACGACGATATGTGCAGCGTCATGATGCACATGAAGCTTGACACCGTAAGAACCACCGAGGAGATCGCAAAGCGCTGCAAGAAGAGCGTTGAGTGGACGGCTCAGCAGCTTGACAAGCTCAACGTCGTCGGCGTTATCCGCACCATGGAAGGCCAGAACGGTACAAAGGCCGGCTGGTACTACCCCATCTGGGTCCCCGGCATCATGGAGGGCATCCTCGCCAATAACGAGCAGTGCGAGCGCTACCCCGACCTCGGCGCATGCTTTGAGGAGTACACCCGCCGCCGCATCGCAATGCTCGCCCCCGTCATGCAGAACGGCAAGCAGGGTATGATGTTCATGCGTGTTATGCCCGTCATGAGCGCGATCGAAAACAACTCCAAGACCGCATCCTATGACGAGGTGCGCACGCTTGTCGAAAAAGCGTTTGCCATATCCGTCGGCCCCTGCTCCTGCCGCCGTTCCCGCCGTATAATAGGCGAAGGCTGCGGACATCTGGAGGAGGATATGTGCATGTACCTCAACGATAACGCCATAAACTACTCCCGCCTCGGCGCTCACCGCCTCATCACCAAGGAGGAGGCATATGAGATACTCAAGCGCGCTGAGGATAACGGCCTTGTCCATGAGATAAACCAGACCCCCGGCTTTGAGGATACCACCGCTATCTGCAACTGCTGCGGCTGCTCGTGCTACGCTCTGCGTATCGCAAACTACTTCCGCTCGGCTAAAGCCATCCAGTCAAACTTCCTCGCCAAGGTCGACAAGAATAAGTGCGTCGCCTGCGGCCAGTGCGTCGAAAACTGCCAGACCAACGCCCTCAAGCTCGGTCAGAAGTGCAGCACCGTCGACCCGAAGGTCTCCGACGCTTACCATTCCGATAAGGAGATCCCCTGGGATCCCAAGAGCTACAATGTCCAGTACCGCACCACCCGCACCGATGTCATGCCCAGCGGCACCGCACCCTGCAAGGCAGCGTGCCCGGCTCACATCCCCGTTCAGGGCTACCTGAAGCTGGCGGGCGAGGGTCGCTACACCGAGGCACTGGAGCTCATCAAGAAGGAAAACCCCTTCCCTGCAGTCTGCGGCCGCATCTGCAACAAGCCCTGCGAAGCCGCCTGCTCCCGCGCGAGCATCGATGACGCTGTCGCTATCGACGACGTCAAGAAGTTCATCGCAGAGAAGGATCTCGACGCAAAGACCCGTTTCGTGCCGAAGCTTCTCAATCAGATCGGCAGAAAGTACGAGGAGAAGATCGCGGTCATCGGCGCAGGCCCGGCAGGTCTTTCCTGCGCATACTACCTCGCCGTCAAGGGCTATCCCGTCACCGTTTACGAGAGGGAGAAGGAGCTCGGCGGTATGCTGACCCTCGGCATCCCCTCGTTCCGTCTTGAGAAGGATGTCATCAAGGCCGAGATAAAGGTGCTCAAGGATCTGGGCGTGAAGTTCAAGACCGGCGTTGAGGTCGGCAAGGATATCACCCTCGACAAGCTGCGCAAGGACGGCTTCAAGGCCATCTACCTTGCAGTCGGCGCATCCAAGGGCGCAAAGGTCGGCTGCCCGGGCGATGAGCTCGACGGCGTTTTCACCGGCATCGATTTCCTGCGTGAGGTTAACCTCGGCAATAAGCCCGCCATCGGCAAGGAAGTTGCAGTCATCGGCGGCGGCAATGTCGCCATCGACGTTGCAAGAGCAGCCGTCCGCCTCGGCGCAAAGACCACGATAGTTTACCGCCGCGACCGCGACGCAATGCCCGCAGCGGACGACGAGATAGAAGAAGCCATCGAAGAGGGCGTGAAGTTTAAGTTCCTCGCCGCACCCGCCGAGATCACCGGCGAGGGCAAGGCAGCCGAGCTCAAGCTCGAGGTCATGGAGCTCAAGGACGGCAAGCCCGTCGGCACCGGCGAGTTCGAGACCATGAAGGTCTCCGCTGTTATCTCCGCCATCGGCCAGAAGATAGATCTGTGCGGCATCGAGGGTATCGACACCGGCGCAAAGGGCACCGTTCTTGTCGACGAGTACGGCAGAACGAATGTTGAGGATGTGTTTGCAGGCGGCGACCTCGTCACCGGCCCGAAGTTTGCCATCGACGCTATCGCGGCAGGCAAGGAAGCATCCATCTCCATCCACCGCTATGTCCATCCCGGCCAGACCCAGGATCTCGGCCGTGACCACCGCGACTATAAGCCGCTGGATGTCGCAACCTTGGGCATCAACGCAGTCGGCTTTGACAATGCACCCCGCCAGAAGGCCGCCGGTGCATCCGCCAAGGAGGCAAAGAAGAGCTTCAAGGATCTGCGCGGCACCCTCACCGAGGAGCAGATCAAGAAGGAAGCTGCCCGCTGCCTCGGCTGCGGCTGCGTCGTCGTCGACGAGGATATGTGCGTCGGCTGCGGCATCTGCACCACAAAGTGCAAGTTCGATGCGATTCACCTCGAGAAGGTCATGGATCACACCTCCTACAGCTACATGGGCACGCTCATGACCGCCGTCGGCAACGCTCCGGCAGCCGCAAGCCGCTTCGTGGCAAAGAAGATCCTCAAGAAGTGATATGCACGAGATAGGCGTTGTAAAGCAGGTCGTGCGCACGGTCGAAAGCTTCGCCGCCGAAAACGGCGTCAAGAAGATCGATGAGGTCGTTTTGGATATCGGCGAGTTGTCGCTCATCATCCCCAAGTACGTCGAGGAGATCTATCCCGTCGCGACCGAGGGGACGATACTCGAGGGCACGAAGCTCATCATGAATGTCATACCCGGCATGGCCGAGTGCGACGACTGCGACGAAATTTTCAATGTCATCGAGCACGAGGGCTACTGCCCGAACTGCGGAAGCTTTGAAAAATCTATCCTCACGGGTCGGGATTTCACGATAAAAGAGATCCACATCTCCGAGGACTAAGCAAAAGGAAAACTCCGAACCAAATCGGTTCGGAGTTTTTTCTTATTTATGAGCTTTTACGTATTCGGTGTATTCGTCCGGCATCACGAGCTTCGGCTTGTTTGTGACCTTCCACGCAAGCTCGGAGGTGTTTTCGAGCACCTTGTCTATCCTGTCCTGGATGCCGATTATCTCATCCATGCATATCTGCGCGCTTTTCGTGTCGCCCGCGCGCATGTACAGCTCATACCCGACGGCGAGCTTGTTGAAATAATCGACATATTCGCCGCGTGTGTATTTAATGTTGGCCAGCGCCTCGTTTTTGGCATCTATCACTGCGCCGAAGTCGCCGCGGCTGTACGCCGCCTCGGCCTTTGCGTCCCACGCAAGGGCGATGTGGTCATTAAGCGCCAATATCTTATCTGCCTGCTCGTCCATCTCCTCGGCGGTCTCGGCCTTTGTAATAAGCTCCATGAGCGCCTGCGTATTCCACGGATAGCACTTGACCGACGCTTCGAGCTTGCCCGCGTAAAACAGCGTGCTCCCGATGCCGATATACACAGAGCCTGCGAGAAGTATCGCCATAACGGCCATGACGGGCGCGGTGAGCTTAACGGGCTTCGTCTTGCCGCTGTCCCAGTCAAGGCACAGCAGCACGATAAAATACATCGCGATATACTCAAGGTCAAAGTCCATCATGCAGTGAGCAAGCAGCGTGAGCAAAACGACCTTGCGCGCGGTTCCTTGCTTTGCGGTCACCGCCTTCACGACGGCGACGACGGCGATGATCGCGGGTATCCAGCCGACATCAAGCAGCAGCTGCAAAAAATCATTATGCACCCAGCGGACGGAATAAAGGCCGTTCTGGAAGCTACCGTGGGACATGTAGTAGCCCAGGTAGCCCAGACCGAGGGGGTGGTTGCCGATGACCGGCAGTGCGTCCTGCCAATACAGCAGTCGGCCAAGCAGGCTCGTGTCGCTCTTTGAAAGGTCAAAAAGTCTGCTGACCGAGTCCGAGCCGCCGAAGATAAGCAGCAAAACGGCAGATGCCGCCGCCACGGACGCAATGCCGATGATGAGCGCCTTGGGCTTTTTCCTGAGCCTTATAATGAGGCTTATAAGTATCGCCGGTATCGCCAGCACGAACACCGTGCGGCTGCCGGACTGGAACAGTCCGAACATGAGAACGAGCGCGCACAGCACCTTCTGCACGTTCAGCTTATCCTCGCTCAGGATGAGCACCTCGAGCCCGAGCAGCAAAAAGCAGGCGAAGGTGTTCGGGTACTGAAAGAAGCCGGACAGCCTGTCACGCGCGGTGAACAGGGTGTAAAGCGAGGGAATGTAGTGCAGTGCAAACGACACGAGCACCATAAAGCCGCCTATCCACGGCAGGTCTTTTAATATGGTGCCGCGCTCGTCGCTGCTCGTTTGCAGCAGACACAGCGCCATGAGCGGAAGGGGCAGATATTTTGCGATGCCCCAGACCGAAAGCCCCTTGTCGACCGCCCAAAGCACCGAAAGGCAGTAGCCTATATAGATCACGATGGCGGTGACGGAAGCAGCGTTCCGGCGAAAGCCGAGCTTCTGCCGCTTACTGAATAAAACGAGCCAGACAAACAGCGCGATCGAGACCACAGCGCAGCCGAGCTCGTAAAAAAGACCGACGGCAAGTATCGACACGGCCATTATGGCGCGCAGCGAATTTAAATAAGGTTTAGGCATGACTATCTCCCCAAAAATGAGCGTTTGCCTTATTTTACATTATGCGACATATAAAAGCAAGAGCCGCGCTTGGGCACATAGGGCGGCAACTATTCGTCAGAATGAATAAAAACGCGTATTAGCGGATGCATATCTGTTGCAATAATGCATATTGTTGCGAAGATATTAAAATTCTATGAAAAAATATTCAATAAAACGCTTGACATATCCATTCGAGGCATGTATATTATGCATTGTCAATGAATAAAAACTCACCGAAAGGAAAATCGACATGAACTTTAAAAAGAAGCTTATGGTTTGCGCAATGACCGTTGCGACGGTCGCTGCGATCGGTATCGGCAGTGCATCCGCCTGCACGATGATATATGTCGGCTCGGATCTCACGACCGACGGCTCCACCTTCATGGCAAGAAGCGAGGATTACTCCAATAGCTACAACAAGGTCGCGTATGTAAGCGAGCACGGCAAGCACGCAGCAGGCAGCGTATACGAGGGCTGCTACGGCTTTACCCACACCTTCAGCCACGACAGCTATTCCTACACCGCCGTGTCCGACGATAACCTCGACGGCGTGTGCCCCGACTGCGAGGACACTCATGCGCACACCCCGATGGAGGAATGCGGCACGAACGAGAAGGGCGTTTCCGTTTCTGCGATGGTCACGCTCGGCTGGAAGGGCAACAGCTACTTCAAGGCGCTTGACCCGATGGTGAGCGGCGGCATGTGCGAAAGCGACATGACCACCATTCTCCTCGGCGAAGCAAGCTCTGCAAAAGAGGGCGTTGACCTGCTTTTGAACATTTACGACACCGTCGGCGCGCAGGAGCGCTCGGGCGTTCTGATCGGCGACCAGAAGGAAGTCTGGTATGTCGAAAACTACACCGGCCACCAGTACATTGCAGTCAAGCTCTCCTCCGACATGATAGCCATCAGCCCCAACATGGGCGCTATCGGCCTTGTCGACCTTGACGACACGGCAAATGTCATCGCCTCGGACAAGATCATCGAGATCGCAAAGCAGGCGGGCACCTATGTCGGCGATGAGGCCGAGAACACCATCGACTTCCGCGCATCCTACTCCAACACCAGCATCAACTCCCGCATGGTAGACGGCCTTAACTACCTCGCGGGCAGCGATAAGTTCACCTCCGCAAACACAACGAGCGATGACTTCACCATCACCAACGTAAAAGACGGCAAGATCGTCACCATGACCACCGCAATCGAGGCGGCAAAGAAGCTCGGCGCAAAGGATATGGTCGACTTCTACAAGGTAAACGGCATCGGAAACACCGGCAACCTCGAATGGCACATCTTCCAGATCCAGTCCACCGGCCCCATGGAGACGGCTACCGTTGAGTGGCTTGCAATGGAGCACGGCCAGTACACCGTCGCGATACCCTACCTGCCCGTTCTGACCACCGATATGTACGAGGGCTACAAGGTCGGCGGCCTCGGAAGCGCAAGCTTCACGAACGAAAAGCCCGACAGCCTCTACGGCGCATTCCCCTACACGAGCTGGCGCTACGGTTCCGGCTACATGGTTCTCCCCGAGGGCTGGGAAAAGGGCTACTACTGGTCTGTTGACGGCCTGAGCAACTTCGCCCTGTCTGATGAGTGCTCTGACGAGGACAACGCACTTATCCACGCAAAGCTTGCCGAGATGCAGGCAAAATGCTACAACAAGATAGACGAAATGAAGGCCACTGTCAGCGGCATGGACACGGCATCTGCCAAGATATACGCCACTGCCGAGAGTGCAGCTCTTGCAAAGGAAGCACACCAGCTCACCCTTGATCTTTACAAGCACGTCGCAACCGGCGAGCACAGCTACGGCGATTGGGAGACCATCGTTGAGCCTACCTGCACCGAGCCCGGCAGCAAGCAGCAGGTCTGCTCTGTCTGCGGCGACACCGTCACCGAAGAGATAGCCGCGACCGGACACAGCTGGGACGCTGACTTCACCGTCGACAAGGCAGCCACCTGCACCGAGGCCGGCAGCAAGTCTATCCACTGCGCAAGCTGCGACGCTGTCAAGGACGAGACCGTCATCCCCGCGACCGGCCACGCATGGGACGCTGATTTTACCGTCGACACCCCCGAGACCTGCACCGAGTCCGGCAGCAAGTCCATCCACTGCGCAAACTGCGACGCAGTCAAGGATGTCACCGTCATCGCGCCTCACGACCACAGCTGGGAGGATGTCAAGGTCATAAAGGAGCCGACGACGCTCGAAAACGGCGAAAAGCTCGTAAAGTGCGCCGAATGCGGCCAGACCAAGACCGTCACGATGCCCGCACTGGTCATCCCGCAGACGGGCGATAACAGCAACATCGCCATCTGGCTCGGCGTGCTGGTAATGTCCGGCCTCGGCGCGAGCGCCCTGATCTGCACCAAGAAAAAAGAAGAAAACTAAGCTGGTTAGTCGAAAACCGTCGGAGCATCATTCTCCGTCGGTTTTTTCTTTTAGCTGACGGTAGCCGAGCCCCTATCGGTTTTGACGGGCAGCTTTCCGCCCATGCTTCGCTAAACCCCTAGTCCATATATATCCATTATGCCCGTCGGGCTTTATCTTTGCCTGAACGAAAATCTGCTCCGTCAAAACTGCAAGGCATCTGTCAGCGAGATTTATCATGCAAAAATTGATACGCTGACAGACGATAGTTGCTCGGCTCCCGCCAGCTATTGCAATAGGAAAGCTTTTGTGTTATATTATAATAGTATCTTTGTATTGATTGAAACCTCAAGGAGGAATAATACATGAAAAGGCTTTTGGCACTGTTCCTGGCCGTGATCATGGTGTGCACGCTTTTGCCGATGTCCGCTTTTGCGGCAGACGCAGCGCTCACCATCGGCGGCAAGGACTATACCGCCAGCGCTTCCGGCACGGGCTGGTCATGGGACGCGGCGAAAAAGACGCTGACCCTGAACGGCTACAGCGGCGGCGCGATAAAATATGACGGTGACCTGACCATCACCTTGAAGGGCACTAACACCATCACCCTTGCAAAGGATGCAAAGTCCGGCATAGCCGTCAGCGGCAAGCTGACGATCAACAAGTCCACCTCGACCGCGAGCGATACCCTGACCGTCAAGCAGACGGTGGCGGCTTCTCCGTCGAATCTCATCCAGACCGGCGGCACCGACGAGGCTCATGCCTGCATCATAAACGGCGGCACCGTCACCCTTAAAAACGAGGTCGTCGGCGGCACCGGCAAGGGCATCTCGAACATGGCCGTCGTAAATAACGACGCTGTGCTGAGCATCACCGCACCTTACCAGGGCGTCGGCTCGACGCTCAAGACCAAGACCACCGGCACAGTTACCGTGACCACGAACGGCACAAGTTCCTTTGCTGCCGCCGTGCGCTCGCTTGAAGCGTCCGGCACCGGTACGGTCACGCTCAATGCGACGACACCGGCCGTCACCGTGTCAGACAGCCTGAAGATCGCGAGCACCGCAGGCAAGGTAGTTTTAAACGGCTATACCAAGGTCGAGAGCGATCCTGTGGATAATTATTCCGTTGCATATAATAAAAAGGTGGGGGGCGTGGATAATTACTACGAGGGCAGCTATACCACCGACCCGAGCGGTAATCCCGGCTACTACCTGTGCGACTCAGACGGCAGCCCGCTGGCCTCAGCGACCTATCAGACAGTCGCAGACCAGCCGCTGGCGCTCATGGATTCGAAGCTTCTCGACCTCAAGGGCCTCGAGGTGGCAACGAAGTATGAGTCGACCATCGCACTCATAAACGCGACCCGCGGCGGCTCGGGCGGCTATACCTACTCGCTCAAGTCCGGCAGCAAGCTTCCCGCAGGTCTGACGCTCGACTCCAAGACCGGCAGGATAAGCGGCACGCCCACAACGGCTCAGGAGGGCGGCTCGTTTGTCGCTGTCGTCACCGACAGCAAGGGCGCTACCGCTCAGGCAACGATAAATTACTCGGCCGTCAAGGCGTCCGAGAAGTTTTTGTACATTGACTATTCCGGCAGCGACAGCTACACCAAGTTCAATGTCAACACCGACAAGGATGGGCTCGGTTGGAGCTACACCGCAGCTACAAAGACCCTCACCCTCACCGGCTACAACGCGGGCCCCATAAAGTGCGATACAGATCTTAACATCGTGCTCAGCGGCTCAAACACCGTGACGCTGCCCGGCCCCTCTCAGGAGGGCATCAGCGTAAACGGCAAGCTGACGATCACAAAGACCGATAACTCCGTCAGTGACTCCCTGACCGTCAAGCAGGTGACCACGACCACCTCGGCAAACCTCATCGTCACAGGCGGCTCGAGTGCGGCCAAGTCCCTCGTCATAGATGGCGGCACGGTCAATCTCGTAAAGGCAGACGGCGCTGCCGACAGTGTCGGCGTAAAATACAGCGCATATGTCAATAACGACGCGAATGTGACTATCACCGCGGGCTATCGCGGCGTCGGCGGAAGCCTCGTCGCAAAAACAAGCGGCAATGTAAGCGTAAGCGTAAACGGCTCAAAGCTTGGCTCCGCGGCAGCGTATTCGCTCAACACCTCCGGCAGCGGTACCGTAACGCTCACCGCCTCCGGCGCGGCGACCACGGTCTATAACTCGCTGACCGTCGCAGGCGATGCAGGCAGCGTCGCCCTCAACGGCTACACCAGAGTTTCCGGCACGCCGTATTCAAAGTTCACCCTCGCATCGAATAAGACCATCCAGGACAGCAGCGACTACTACATGGGCTACCGCACCTCGACGACTGCTGCCGGCAGCGGCTATTACCTGACCGACTCGACCGGCAAGCCGCTTTCCTCTGCGGTCATCGTCTCTCAGGCGAGCCTGCCGCTGACGATCATGGATTCGGCTCTGTTCGATATTCCGGCGACCACGGTCGGCGTTAAGCTCAGCCGTGAGATATACCTGTCCTGCGCTACCTACGGCGGCGCAGGCGGCTACAGCTATTCGATAAAGTCCGGCTCGGCTTTGCCAGCGGGACTGGCCATCAATAAGGCTACCGGCGCTATCTCCGGCACGCCGACAAAGTCTGCCGCGGCAGGCTCGTTCGTCGTCGTCGTCACCGACAGCGCAGGCGCGACCGCCGAGGTCACGATAAACTACGCCAAGATCAGCGTCGACAAGGTCGTCGCCCCCACCGTGAGCGTAAGCAATGTTGCCTCCACCGGCAAGCCCAAGGTGACATGGAAGGCCGTCGACGGTGCAGCAAAATATCAGGTCTACCGCGCCACCAGCAAGACCGGCACATATTCTCTGCTGTTCACCACCACGGGCCTGAGCTGCACCAACACAAGCGCCAAGGTGGGCGAGACCTACTACTACAAGGTCAGAGCCGTCGGCTTTGACGGCAAGGCGGGCCCGTTCAGCGCTGTCAAATACCGCGCCTGCGACTGCGCACGTCCTGTCGTGACCAGCGGAAACAACGCGACCTCCGGCAAGATCACCCTCAAGTGGTCGGCGATAGACGGCGCAAAGTCGTATGAGATCTACCGCTCCACGAGCCTTGACGGCACTTACACCAAGCTCTACACCACCACCGGCACGAGCTTTGCCAACACCAGCGCCAAGGCAAGCTATACCTACTACTACAAGGTCAGGGCGCTCTCCTCGAAGACCACCTCCGCAGACTCTGCCTATACCCTCGTCGGCCCCTGCGTGTGCAAGTGCGCAAAGCCCGTCGTGACCGTCGGAAACAAGGCATCCACCGGCAAGGTGACTCTCAAGTGGGCGGCTGTCGACGGCGCATCGAAGTACGAGATCTGGAGAGCGACGAGCTCCACCGGCACCTACTCGAAGATCTACACCGCCACCGGCACGAGCCTTACAAACACCAGCACTACGGCCGGCTACACCTATTACTACAAGGTCAAGGCGATCTGCACATCGACCGCCGGCGCAGACTCCGGCTACAGCGCAGTCGTATATCGCACCTGCGACTGTGCAGCTCCCGTCATCAAGGCAAGCCTCAGTAACGGCAAGCCGAGACTGACGTGGGATAAGGTCGACGGCGCAACGAGCTATGTCGTTTACCGCGCGACCACCGCAAACGGCACCTACTCCAAGCTCTACACCACCAGCGGCATGAGCATGACCAACACCGGCGCTGTCTCCGGCAAGACCTATTACTACAAGGTCGTCGCCGTCAGCAGCCGCACCACCGCCGCCGACTCGGCTTACAGCAATGTGGTGCACATCCTCTCGAAATAAGGGGATATAATGAAATTGGGAGAGCGAGAAGCTCTCCCAATTTTGTCGTTATGCTTTTGAAATGCTGTCAATATCAAGCCAGTAGCCGAGCACTTCGCCGACATCCGTGATCTTTCCCTTTACGACCAAGGTGTCTCCGACGGAGGCACTGCGTATAATGTCCAACTGCTCGTCGGCTTTGACAAAACACTGTACGCCGACAAGCTCCAAGGGGTCGTCACCCGAACGGAGGGAAATGTAATCTCCGGAGCTGTCGATAACGCTCAGCTCGCCGGTCAGCTCAACATACTGTCCCTTATATTTGTCAGCGGCGGAAAGTGCGTTCGTGTTGAGGTCGGACATGAGCTCGGAAACCTTATAAGTCGTGTAGACGGTTTCGCTCTGCTTGACATCGTCCGTGCCGCCGGCCTGGCTTCCACCGGGCTTGCCGCTCGGCTCATCGCTTCCGCCGGCAGAGGCGATCGCAATGACGATCACAACAACAAGCAGGACGATGATCACCGGGTTTTTGTAAAACGGCTTTTTGTTTTTACCACCACACTGCGGACAGGTCTTGGAGCTTGCGGCTATTTCCGCCCCGCAATGCTTGCATTTTATAAGCTTTGATTTTTCTGCCATCTGATTTTCCTCCGATTTGTTTGGCTTTTGACAGTCGTTTTTATTTCCGCTGCATTCGTAATTCTCTCAGACGGCGATAAAACGTTGACTGACTGAGCCCATCGCATCGGCGCAAAAGCTCGTCAAGCGTTAACTGCTTATTTTCCCATGCACACACCAGTCGCTCAAAATCGTCCGGCAGGGGAGTGATCGGTCTGCCAAGGTGCACACCCCGGGACTTGGCAGCCGCAATGCCCTCCGCCTGTCGCTTCTTTATGCTCTCACGCTTAGTCTGAGCTACAAATGACAGAACTTGCAGCACGAGGTCTGCAATGAATGTGCCCATAAGATCCTTGCCTTGGCGGGTATCCAAAAGCGGCATGTCGATAACGACGATGTCAACGCCAAGCTCTTTGGTCAGAAACCGCCGCTGCAGCTGAATTTCTTCATAGTTTCGCCCGAGACGGTCGATGCTGAGAACATACGGCAGGTCACCCGCACGGAGTATTTGCGTCAACAGGGCGTACTGGGGGCGGATGAAGTCCTTGCCGGACTGCCTGTCGATAAAGATGTTGCAGGCGGGGACATTCTTTGCATACAGTGCGTCCAGCTGCCTGTCCGTGTTCTGGTCGGTGCTTGAGACACGTGCGTATCCGTAAGTTTGCATGTTATCACCCTACATAAATAAAACCATTATAAAATCGGGCGTACAATTTGTCCTCTCGTTTGTGCCCGCGCGCCGCTTCTCGAAATAAGGGGATATGAAAATTTAGCAGAACCTCATGAAAAAACCGGGGAGCTTATATAGCTCCCCGGTTTTCTTTATTAATTGACACGGTGTTAATAATTTGTTAAAATGCTGAAAGTGTTCGCTCGGGACGGCTGTTTGTCGCTGCCCGAAATATGCAATAGAAAAGAGAAAGAGAAATGAAAATCGTAAAAGCGTATAACAGCGTAAGCCTCGTACTGCGCATCGTTATCGGCATGGCCATCGGCGTGGCACTTGCCCTGCTCATCCCCAACGCCGCCGAGACCGCATCCGGCATCGGCATCCTCGGCACCCTGTTCGTCGGTGCTTTGAAGGCCATCGCCCCGCTGCTGGTGTTTGTCCTCATCATCAGTGCGCTAGCGCAGTCCAAGGAGAAAATGGGCAAGCAGTTCGGTACCGTTATCGTCCTGTACCTTATCTCCACCTTCCTCGCGGCAGTCGTCGCCGTCTGCGCAAGCTTCATATTCCCCGTGACCATCACCCTCACCGAGGCTGCATCCGATGCCGCTCCCGACAGCTTTGCGGCGATCTTTACCGGCCTTCTGAATAACATCGTTGCAAATCCCATCGCCTCGATCGTCAACGCCAACTACCTCGGCGTTCTGTTCTGGGCGATCGTCCTCGGCTTCGCATTCAAGGGCGCGTCCGATACCACGAAAAAGTTCCTGTTCGATGCCTCCGAGGCAGTTACCAAGGCGGTTCGCTTTGTCATTAATCTCGCACCCTTCGGTATCCTCGGCCTCGTGTTCACAGCAGTTTCCACCAGCGGCCTTGCCATTTTCACCGAGTACGGTAAGCTGCTCGCCATCCTCGTCGGCTGCATGCTCTTTGCCGCCCTCGTCGTTAACCCCATCATGGTGTTCCTGACCATCCGCAAGAACCCGTATCCGCTGGTGTTCAAGTGCCTGAAGGAAAGCGGTGTTACCGCATTCTTCACCCGTTCCTCGGCTGCTAACATCCCCGTTAACATGACCCTGTGCGAGAGCCTCAAGCTCGACCGCGAGTTCTACTCGGTCTCCATCCCCCTCGGCGCGACCGTCAACATGGCAGGTGCCGCAGTCACCATCACCGTCATGACCCTCGCAGCCGTGCACACCTTGGGCATCCCCGTGAGCCTGCCCGTAGCCGTCATCCTGTCGGTCATGGCAGCCCTCGGCGCATGCGGCGCATCGGGCGTTGCAGGCGGCTCGCTGCTGCTCATCCCCATGGCCTGCTCGCTGTTCGGAATAAGCAATGATATTGCAATGCAGGTCGTCGGTGTCGGCTTCATCATCGGCGTCATCCAGGACTCCGTCGAGACCGCAATCAACTCCTCCTCCGACGCACTGTTCACCGCCGTTGCGGAGTTCAAGCAGTGGCGCAAGGCCGGCAAGGAGATCAAATACTGATCAAAACCCCGAATATAGCAAAAAATCTCCCGTCATTTGACGGGAGATTTTT
>CAVGBM010000022.1:0-13156 GCA_963627445.1 Oscillospiraceae bacterium
CGCGAGCTGGGTTCAGAACGTCGTGAGACAGTTCGGTCCCTATCTGTTGCGGGCGTAGGAGATTTGAAGGGAGCTGTCCTTAGTACGAGAGGACCGGGATGGACTGACCTCTGGTGCACCAGTTGTCGTGCCAACGGCACAGCTGGGTAGCTATGTCGGGACGAGATAAACGCTGAAGGCATCTAAGCGTGAAACTCCCCCTAAGATAAGATCTCCCATCCTTTATGGAGTAAGGGTCCATGTAGACTACATGGTTGATAGGCCGGCGGTGTAAGCGCAGTAATGTGTTCAGCCTACCGGTACTAATAGCCCGAGGGCTTGACCTACAGTTATGCAGGCAGCCTTGCCATTCCTTCTTCTGTTCAGTTTTGAGGGTGTAATGACCTCTGATAGTTGGTGTTTTTAACGGTGAGGGTCCACCCGTTCCCATTCCGAACACGGAAGTTAAGCTCACCAGTGCCGACAATACTTGTCTGGAGACGGACCGGGAAGATAGGTCAATGCCAACACAAAAGACCGCAGCTAACGCTGCGGTCTTTTTGCGTCTATGGATAGTTTGTAACGCACTGATTGGCTGATGTACAGGCGAAACTCTGAGGTGCACTTACCGGTCAGGATACCATAGTACAGACTAAGCCGTGAGTGCGTTCGGAACTGAAAATAAACTTTTCTTTGTTTCGCCGAAAGAAAAGTTACAAAAGAAACGCGCCCAAAGGCGCTTAACCGCCCTTTGGAAACCAGGTCCAGAAAATTTGCCGACATTCTGAGTAACTGCGGTGACCATATCGGTGCATACAGCTTGCAACACACTGACAGGTTGATGTGCGGGCAAAACTCTGGCATGCACCCACCGGTCGGGATAACGCAAAAATGATAAGCGGAAGTGTTAAAGCGTATTGAAACTTCACTTGCCCTGCGGGCAAACTTCACTTTTTGCCGGAGGCAAAAAACTTAACAGAAAAAGGCATCGACTAATCAATTAGTCGATGTTTTTTTCGATATCTTGTGCATTTGGGGACATTTGTGCGTGCAATGTTGTGAAAAGTTTGATAGAATAAACTGAAAAAATATTTTATCAGGGTGATCACTTGAGAAATATCTTTAAATTGTTTGCCGGAGACGTCCGGGCGATAACGAGGCATTTCTTTGCCTTCGTCATCATCATCGCAATCACGATCATACCCGCGCTTTATGCGTGGTTCAATATCTACGCCAACTGGGATCCGTACGGGAACACCGGCAATGTCAGCATTGCCATCGCGTCGGACGATGTCGGCTACGATGACCGCGACCTCAGCCAGGAGGCCATTAAGGAGATCACGTCATCGGACAGCATCAACTGGGTCGTGCTCGACAGCGGCGACGAGGCCAGACAGGCCGTGCGCAGCGGCAAGTACTACGCCGCCATCGTCTTTGCCGACGACTTCAGCCAGCGTATGCTCGACATCAACTACGCCCTCGGAAACAGCGGCGCGGCCATGAGCTTCATCGAAAACATGAAGAAAAACCCCGTTGCGAACAAGATAGTCGAGACCGCGGCGGAGACGGTGCAGCACTCTGTTCAGGTGCAGTATCTTGACGAGCTGTTCAAGACGGTGCTCAAGAATGTCCAGCAGGTCGCCGACGAGACCGACCCCGAGAGCACGGTGGAATCGGTCATCTCGCAGCTTGAGACCCTGCGCGACAGCCTGCGCCAGACCGGCACGGCCATCGACAGCTTCACGGCAAAAAGCGACAATATAAATAATCTTCTCAACGGCGTCGGCGACACCACCGGCACGATCGGCAGCCTTATTGAGGACGGCCAGTCCGGCGTTTCGCAGGTGCAGCAGAGCATTAACTCCGCGGCAAACGCCCTCGATGTCCTCGAAAAGGGGCTCGACGGTAAGCTCAACGAGATAAACGCGCAGCTCAAGGAGCTGTCAAGTGCGCTCAAGCGCCTTGCCGAGAACCAGAAGCTCATCGACACCGCCGAAAAGTGGGATGCGATGCTCGAGGAGGCCGAGACCGCCGCGGGCAAGCTGCACGATCAGCTGCTGGCCTTAAAGGAAGCTCTGCCCGAGACCTCGGCGACGACCTATGTCCGCTCGACGCTCGACGGGCTCATCCTGCGTACCGAGCAGATACAGTCGCAGCTTAAAATGCTCAAGACCGGCACGCCCGTTTCCGACGCGGCCGCGATCATAGATTCCTGCTCGGATATCGTCACCACCATGGACGGCCTGCTCGCTGACACCCTGCAGCCGGCCGTAAAGGCCATGGTCGCCTCCATGCAGACGCTGCTCAAGTCCATGAGCCCCGTGCTCGACAGTCTTTCCGTCACCATTGACGGCATTGCGCCTGTTTTAAGCGCCACCGGCGACACGGTCAAGGACATTGCCGCTGTTTTGAACCGCCTCAAGGTCGTCACCGACAAGGGCGCGGACGCGCTCGACGAGGCGCTGGCAAAGATAGATAAATTAAAGGACGACGACAAGATAAACGCCCTCATCACGCTGCTTGGCGGCGACACGGAAAGCTACGCGGAATTTCTCGCAGCGCCCGTCACGGTCGTCGAAAGCGCCGTATACCCCGTGGGCAGCTACGGCACGGCAATGGCGCCGTTCTACTCCTGCCTCGCCATTTGGGTCGGCTGCGTTATATTAGTCGCCATCATCAAGGTCGAGGCCGAGCCCAAGGGGCTCAGCTACGTCACCGAGGGTCAGAAATACTGGAGCCGCTGGCTGCTGTTTGTCATCATAAGCCAGCTTCAGGCGGCGGTCATCGTCTTCGGCGATGTGTACCTGTTAGACTGCCGGTGCGATAACCTGCTTGCGTTCTGGGGCGCGGGCGCGTTCACTTCGCTTGTGTTCATAACGCTCATCTATTCGCTGACGCTTGCCTTCGGCGACATCGGCAAGGCGATAGTTGTCGTCATCATGGTCGTGCAGATCGCAGGCTCGAGTGGCTCTTACCCCATAGAGCTGCTGCCCGATGTTTTCGGCAACATCTATGTGTTCTTCCCGTTCCCGTATGCCATCAACGCCATGCGCGAGGCCATCTGCGGCTTCTACGGCATGGATTACTGGTTGTACATAGGCGAGCTTCTTATCTTCGGCGTGGTCGGCGTTCTGGTCGGACGGCTCGTCCGCAAGCCGTTTATCAAGGTCAACGACTTTGTCGAGCATGAGCTTGAGGAAACGGAGGTGCTGTGATGAAGAGAAAGTCCAACACCGATAAGCTCTATGCAAAGCTCCTGATATTTGCCGAGGAGCTGCACATGGGCAACAAGCGCCGCATCCGCAACGGCTTTATCAGTCTTGCGGTGCTGCCGGTGCTGCTCATCATAATAAGACTTCTGACCGACAGCTCGCGCGTCGTTTTCCTTCTCATCTGGATACTGACGATGTTTGTCGCCGCGGCGTTTCTCATCTTTGTCGCCTATGTCGACAGGCAGCTGCAGGATACGCTAAATGAGCTGTCCGAATCGGAGAAGAAGGAGTTTGACAGCCTGCTTGAGATAAGAGGCCGGTCGGTCGCCAAGCCCCGGATAAGACCCGCCGAGAAGGCGCTCGTCAAGGCCGAAGCTCCCGAACCGAAGCCCGAGGAAAAGCCGGAACCGAAGCCCATCGAAAAGGCGATAGAAAAGGCCGTTGAAAAGCCGGTCGAGAAGGCTGTGGAGAAGGCCGTCGAGCAGGTGGTCGAAAAGGCCATCGCGCAAGCGGTCGAGAAGGTCGTTGCGCAGGCGGTTGAAAAGGCGATAGCTCAGGCGGTCGCAAAGACCGACGACAAGGCACCCGAGCAGGCAGCCGAAATTGCGCCCGAACAGACTGACGGAAAGGCGGATGAGAAATGAAGAACGTACTGAGTATCTGCAAAAACGACCTCAGCCGCATATTCAGCAGCGTCGTCGCCATCGTCGTCGTGCTCGGCCTGTGCGTCGTGCCATGCCTGTACGCATGGTTCAACATCTTCTCCAACTGGGACCCCTACGGCACGGAATCGACCTCGAGGATAAAGGTCGCCGTCGCCTCCGAGGACAAGGGCGAGACCATTTTGGGTCTTGATGTCTGCGTGGGCGATCAGATCATATCTACGCTCAAGAGCAATGATCAGATCGGCTGGATGTTTTATGACAACACCGAGGAGGCGCTCGACCAGGTGCGCAGCGGCGACTGCTACGCCGCGCTCATCGTGCCCGAGGATTTTACCACCGGCGTTCTGAGCATCCTGCGCGGCGATCCCAAGAACCCCGAGCTCAAATACTACGAAAACGAAAAGAAAAACGCCATCGCGCCCAAGATAACCGGCAAGGCGCAGACCTCGGTGCAGGAGCAGGTCAACTCCGTGTTCCTTGAGACCATCGCCGACTCTGCCACCAAGCTCATCTCCGTCGCCGAGGCAAACGGCATCAGCGCCGAGAGCGGCCTTGACAATATAATAAGCGGCGTAAACTCCCTTGCAAGCAAGCTCGAGTTTGCCATCTCGACCATCGACTGCTGCACGAAGCTCTCGGACTCCGCGGCAAGCCTCATGCGCGCGACGATCACCCTCATGGGCACGACCGCAAACACCCTCGACTCGACGAAGGATTACCTTAACAAGATCGATAACTCCGCGGACGACGCGAACGCCCGCTATTCCGACACGGCCGATGCCGTCATCGCGGCGCTCGATCAGACCGATGCCGATCTTAGCTCCATGCAGACGAGCATGAGGTCACTGTTTAAGGACCTTAATAAGTATAACGAGTTTGTCTCGGCAGACCTCGCCTCGCGCCTCGCGCTTGTAAAGAGCATGCAGGCAAACTATTCCGAGATGGCCACGGCACTTCAGAATGCAGGCTTTACGACGCTTGCAAAGCAGGTGCAGAAGCTGTGCGATCAGCTGGGTGAGCTTGCGGCGAAGCTTGAGGGCTTAAAAACCGCCAGCGACGAAAATCTCGCCGAGATAAAGACGGCGCAGAACGGCGTTATCAGCCAGATAAGCACCATCCGCAAGACCCTCAAGACCGTGCGCAGCGCCGTGGAAAAGAATCTGACCCCCGCTGTCGATAAGGCGGTCGATGCCGTGCACACCGCGTCCGACGGTCTGAGCAAGATACTTTCAAATTCCAAGAGCGGGCTCAACTCCATGTCGAAAACGCTCAATGCGTACATAAACACGGTGCTCACGCTCAAAAACGGGCTCGGCGGCGCAAAGTCTGCCGCCCAGAGTGCGGTCACTGAGCTCAAGGACATCGCAGAGTTTTTGACGGTGTTCAAAAACTCGGACCAGTTCAAGCAGATAGTCGAGGCTGTCGACGGAAACGGCGACAAGATAGGCAGCTACCTTGCCTCGCCCATTCAGTGCGAGACCGTGCTCGAGTATGAGATAACGTCCAACGGCTCTGCCACTGCACCGTTTTACACCGTGCTCGCGCAGTGGGTCGGTGCGCTGCTGTGCGCTGTCATGCTCAAGACGCAGGTCGGCCGCAGCTGCCCGATCGCAAGGCCCAATGTGTTCGAACGCTTCTTCGGGCGCTACGCCCTGTTCTTCCTCGTCGGTATGGCGCAGGCGATCATCGTCTCGCTCGGCGATCTGTGGTATGTGAAGATACAATGCCTGTACCCGTTCAAATTCGTGCTGTCGGCAGTGCTGACGGGTCTGTGCTTTTCAATGATCAACTATGCGCTGGTATTTGCGCTGGATAATATCGGTATGGCCGTTTCGGTCATCGTCATGGTCGTGCAGGTCGCAGGTTCGGGCGGCACCTATCCCGTTGAGGTGCTGCCGGAGATATTCCAGGATCTCTATAAGTTCATGCCCTTCCGCTACGCCATGGATGCAATGCGTGAGACGATAGGCGGCATGTATGCCAATGTGTATTGGGAGAACATGCTCGTGCTGCTCGGTATGCTGCTCGGTGCCGTCGTTCTCGGAATTGCGCTTTATTATCCCTGCCTCAAGCTTAATAATATGATCACAAAAAGCAAGAACAGGAGTGAAATCATGCTATGATAATAGACTGGAAAGCGCACATCCTGCCCGGACTCGACAGAAAATGCGACAGCCATGTCAAGGCTATCCAGCTCATGATCTACGCAAAAAAAGCAGGCGTAGACAAGCTGGTGGCAATGCCGTTTTACGAGCCGGGGACCGATCTCAGGCAGTTTGTCGAAATGCGTGACGAGGCCTTCGCCTCCGTCCACGGAGGAGTCGTTGCCGAGGATATGCCGGAGCTTGTGCTCGGCACGGAGTTTAAGTACGACAAGCAGATCCTCGATACCGACGGTGTCGAGCTTCTGAAGGAAACTCCCGTGCTGCTCGTGGACTTCGGCGGCAAGCTCCCGAGCGACGAGGAGCTCAAGGCTCTGCGCGATTATTTCGGCGACAGGCTCATGGTGTCCGATGCCGACACCCTCAGCGACGAGGATAAGCTGAGGCTGACGGGGCTCGGGTTCCAATCGGTGGTCGACCTGTCCGAGATCCACCACAGCAAGGACATCAAGAAGCTTCTGCCCTTTGTCGAGAGCGGCTTTGTCCGCGGCTTCGGCGGCGATAAGCTCGCCGGCCGCGACCCCTATCGCCACCTCGAAAAGACCAAGCGCCGCATGGGCGAAGGCTTCGAAAAGCTCTGCAAAAAGCTCTGCTGAGAAAAACTCCGAACCGTTTGGTTCGGAGTTTTTTCGGTTAAGTTTGCTGACGCAAGTTAAGTTGAGGGCTTAAGTGCTCAAATATCCAATTATTAACTTTTCTTTGTTTCGCCGAAAGAAAAGTTCTTTTCAATAGCGAACGAACACTTTCGCTGGTCGTAATTGCGGTAGCCCGAATCGTAACAAAAGCGAACTATCGGTGCAAGCTGCTTGCTGCGTACCGATAGGTTGATGTACGGGCATAACTCTAGCGTGCAGTAGCCGGTCGGGCTGACGCAGCAACGATAAGTAAAAGCCTTAGCGCGTATTAAAAACTGGGCATTGTTTTTGGCGTGCGCAAAACGGTAATATTTTAATTAAGTGTTCATTTAATCGGCGGGCGGCCTGTGGTATAATCTGCTTGAGAAAATGTCCTTTCGGGAGGTTTGAACCATGAGCAGTACGCCGAAGTTTTCGTTTGACACGACCGTCACGCCCGACCTGTGCGGCAAGGAGCCGGTCATGAATCCGACCGCCGCTTTCACACTGTTCCAGAACGCCGCCGGCCTGCACGCCGAGGAGATCGGCAACGGCACGGCCGCCCTCGCCGAGCGCAATAAGTATTGGGTCGCCACGCACACGAGGATCGATTTTCACGAGCACGCGCAGCTCATGGAGAAGATCACCGTCTCGACCTGGCCGGTCCGGCGCAAGCCCAACGCCGTGCGCGGCTACCGCGGCTATGATATCAAAAGCGGCGACAAGCTCGTCGCCGAGGGCGTGACCGAGTGGGTCGTGCTCGATCGTGACGCCGGTTTCGTGCGCTTTTCGCAGTTCGGCTTCCCCGAGGATTTTGAGTTTTTGACCGAGCTGCCCTTCGGCGGCAAGCTCACCCACTACCACGACGAGTTTTCCGATGCCGACGAGGTCTATACCTTCACCGTGCGCACCTCGAGCATCGACATCGGCCGTCACATGAACAATGTCGCCTATGTCCGCGCGTTTTTGGACTGCTTCACCGCCGACGAGGTGGCGCAGCTTCCGATCGGCACCATGGAGGTGCGGTACATCACCGCCTGCATGGAGGGCGAGGAGCTTCGCATGTGCAAGAAGGCCATCGACGGCGGCTGGCTTCTCGGCGCACGCCGTTCCGACGGCAAATGCGCCGCCGTTGCAAGCGTCCTGCTCAAGTGAGCGGCACGGGGCACGATTTTAGTCACTCGTCCCTTACATTATATATTCAACCCAAAGCAGACAGGCTACCGCCTGTCTGCTTTTTTATTGACGGCAGCGGCAGATGATGGTAAATTGATAGTGAGAACTCTGTGCGAAAGGATCTGCGATTGCTTTGAGCCTTCCCTTGCGGTTTGTTCTTTTTGTTATTGCCCTCATTGTTATTTACTATTGGCTCGGCACATATCTACCACTTACAGCCTTGTATTCCGACAAAAACGCCTAAGATGGGTATTGGTACGCATATTTCTATTATGTTCCCGCTGAACCTTGGAAAAAGAAGCTGGGCTTTACTTTGTGGGAAAGCGACTATTTTGTCCTCTATCCCAACACCGAGAATGAAATAAGATTTTATGAATTTCGACAAATGCAATCCAGCATACTTTCAAGAATTCCGGCTCCGCCTGCCTTTGTTTTAGATTTAGTTATGTTTATAGTTACAAAGGGTGAGTTCTTTGGTTTTGGTGTTGGCTTTGTCTCAGTTCTTTACCGAATAAGCATTATTTTTAATGTTGACCTTATAATGATGTTTGATTTCAAGCGACTGAAAAGCTATCAATACAATGTTGCAAATGACGCTGATTCAGTCGTTACTAGCGCAAGAAGAAAGCCTCCGGCATTGTGGAAGATCAACACCCTACTCGATGTGTTCTTCTACTTTGGTCAAGCTCCTATTCGATTCTCCGAGACACAGAATTATCTTATCTACCGTCTGAAAAACGGAAAACTTCTGTATGTGTTTCTAAAGGATTCTTTTAAAGTCATGCCGGAGGAAGAACTGCCCTTAAATAGCGAATCACGGCCTAAGCGGACGATTTGGCACTACAACCCGGCAATGGCCGTCTGGGTCGGTGAGTGCATCTGCGTTGACAGCACCAACCTCTCCGCCCTCTCCGGTAAGGACATCCTCCCGCAGGATATCCCCGAGCTGGTTTTGTCGAAACATAGCTAATGGCTATGATAAGTGCCGTATTATAGTCGTTTGCTATAGTGTCTGCAGAATGGATGAACTTACATGACTGACAATTACGAAAAATCTGTGCAGCTGGCGACGCAGTTTTGCAAGGCAGAGGACTATGCCCATAGGGGCAAGGTCAGGACGCACAACGAAGCCATGGACAAGCTTTCTCAGCTTGAGGCTGAGATGATAAAGGCCGACTGCACAGGTGATCTGACTATGCTGCTCCGACATGATGATGAACGGGTCAGGCTGAGCGCTGCGGCAATGTGTCTAAGGCACGGGCTCATGGATGGTGTAGCCGAGCAGGCGCTGACAGAACTAACGAAGTGCAGCGATAAAACCATCGGCTTTGCGGCAGAAATGGTGCTAAAAAATAAAGAAGAGCCTTGATGCGCCGGACGGTTGCGGGATTGTTAGTGCCGGTTGCTTGCCGGAGAGCGGCGGGTGTGGTAGCGTGAAGGCATCAAAGCAAAGGAGCGTGAAACGCTGTGTTCAGTGAAAATTTGAAAACGCTCAGAAAGCAAAAGGGCTTCTCGCAGGAGGAGCTGGCCGCCCGACTTCATGTGGTCAGGCAGACCGTGTCCAAATGGGAAAAGGGGCAGTCCGTGCCCGATGCGGGAACGCTGATCCGGCACGCCGAGATACTCGAGGTATCCGTCAGCGAGCTGCTGGGCGAGAAGATCGAGATCGAGCAGGCCGCAAGCGATGTCGCCGAGCAGCTGGCGAGGATAAATGAGCAGCTGGCGATAAAAAATCGCCGCGCACGGCGAATTTGGAAGGCGATCGGCATCATTTTGGCGGTCATCGTGCTGATAAACATTATAACCGTCGTCCTGTTCAGCATCGTTCGGTCAAGCAGCAATCAAATTGACATACCGCAAGTATCTGAACAGCTGATCGAAAAGGCATCTTTTCATAGCCATCAGCTATAAATCGACGCTTATCATAGTTATTACGCCTAATTTGGCGTAGGAGGAGCAAATGAGGATAATTAAGAAATGGATCGGGCGCAAGCCGGAGAGTGCGGGCGAAATGTGGCTGCTGGAGGTCACGCAGTCGGAGATGTTCGAGCAAGTCTACCCGCTTTTGGGGCAGCTTGCGCTGCACGCAACGAGCGGCCGAGACGTCGATTACCGCCTGTATCTTCTCTGCGAGGGCGGGCGCAGGATCCTGCCGGTCGACAAGCCGAGCGTCATGCGCGGGGCATATTGCGGCGGCGTGAGCCCCCTCGCCGACTGCGAGATCAGGGAATACGCCGGCATCGCCGACATCGTCGACACCGCAAATCTCCTCCCCGCCGTCGAAGCCAGCGTGTACCTGGCTTCGCAGTGAAATTCGCCCTTACGGGCGAGATAAATTAAAATTTCAGCTTAAAGTTTAGCCTGCACTGCGCAGCCTTCGATTCGGGCTGACGCAGTGCAGGCTAAGCCATGCCGGCGTTCGCTATTGAAAAAATAAAGGAGCTGCGCACAGGAGGAGCGCAGCTCTTTTATTCGAGATTGGTATCGTAGTTTGCGTCGGGCGAGGAGACCCGCCGCAGGACTGCAAAGCAGCCTAAACAAAATAGAGAGAGAAAGTAAAAAATGTTTTGGATGGCTTGTTATTTATCTGACGATTGAATAATAGCACTTCTCTCCGCATTTGTAAATAGGCTTTGTTGATTTTTTATCAATATTTTTGCGATTTGTCACTTTGCACAATTTGCAGCACTCGTATTCGTCACGCTGCACAAAGCGGGTGCGGCGGCCCGCCCCACAATACGCCCATCAAGTCCACAGTCTGGTTCTGCCGTCGTTCTCGTCGGTTTTGTAGATCACTTCGCCGAAGCCACGCCGCAGGGCGTTTTCAAAAAACAGCCTCGACATTTGGGCATCCTTGCAGTAGAGCGCGGTATACTCGCAGTCGTACACGATAAGCACGAGCCGGCATTTGCTGCGCAGAAAATCCTCGTAGTACATGGGCTCGTCATCCGTCTCGCCGACAGGGTATGCCAGAATTTTGCTTGCGATGATGCGCTGAGGCTCTTTTATCTTCTCGGCAAATTCCTCACCGCTGTAGCGGAGCTTGTCGTAGAAGTGGCCACATGTCTCGATGTCACTTTCGGACACTTCCCAGTCGTAGCTTTTCACATCTACGCAGCCGAGTATCTGATGCAGGATATCCGGGTCGGGCTGCGGAACCAAAAATTCCACGCCTCTTATCATGTCAGCACCTCCGTTCTGCCTACATCATACCAATTTTGTCATCGATCGCAAGAGCATGTTACAAGAGCAGCCCCAGAGAACTGCTCTTGTAAGTTAAGTTTTGCTGCGCAAAGTGAAGTTCGCTTACGGCGAGTGAAGTTGGCGGCGCTGCCGCCAGTGAAGTTGAGCGCTTGAGCGCTCAGATAATTGTTGCGAGATACAGATACTCATCGTCGGGGTCGTCGTGGGGGATGACGGGGGTCAGGTCGATGAAGACCGCGTCGGGGTCGCCGACGGCGGCGTAGAGGGTCAGGCCGTCCGAGGTGCCGAGAAGCGCGCCCTTTTCGTGGGTGTAGTCGGGCGGGGTCTCGGTCAGGCCGTATCGCTTGCCGCCAAAGGTGAATGCACCGCTGCGGATGAAGTCATAGCGCATGTACACCTCGCCGATCTTGACGATGACGCACTCGTCGGGCGAGCGCCCCTTGGCAGAGTAAAGCTCCCAGTCGCCCACCGTGTCCGGCAGCGGCTCTGCGCAGTCGGCGCTCGTGACGGTGCCGCCTCCGCCGTATAGATCGTGGTTGTAGACGATGTAGGCGGGGATGTTAAAGTAATGCGCGGGCTGCTCGGTCGAGCTTGCGGCTGTGGGCGCGGGCAGCGGCGCAGGCTGCGGATTTTGCCGCACGAGATACACGCCGATGACCACGACTGCGCAGGCGGCGACGCAGGATATCGCAGCCCGCCGCACGACCGGCCGCTTACACCGGCTTTCGCATTTGCTTATACAGCGCCTCGAACGCCGCAGTGTCACCCCGAGCGGTCTTGATGATAAGTGCATTGATGTTGTCCCCGGGTATATCCTCACCCCCTCGATATATAAACGGCCGGCAATAGCAATGTATTAGGGTTTAATAAACTTTTTTACTAAAAAGGTGCCGCTAAATAAAACCAGGCTGCACATTTGTGCAGCCTTTGTGTCATTCTTCTTCCGGGACGGCGACGGTTTGGTAACGATCTTTTTTGCTCGCGCCGTCGGTGTAGAGGGAATCGGCGGTGAAGCCGACATGTTTCTCGATGTACCTGTCAAAGCGGTCAAAATCGGGTGCGCACTGACCGGTCGGGCTGCGGAAGTAAAGATCAGCGGAGGCGTTGGTGCGGAACCGAAAAAAGTTTGCTTTTGACCAATTTACTGACTTTTCTGCCATCGCTGTTTCTCCTTTTCCTTTTCCGTGGCTGCGGCTCTAAAAACTCCATAACGGCAAAATATGCGTTCGAGAGCACGAGCCAAACCGCTACGGCTATCAGCAGTGTCACCTTCGCCGAGCGTTGGTCGGCATTGTGCCCGTCCGGCGAGCACAGCGTCTTGTCGCCCGCGTAAACGCCGACCGCCCAGCGCCTGTTCTGCGGAGTTTGAAGGCTCAGACCGAGCTTTTCATCCGTCGAAATTATTGTAACCTCGACACCGTCCCTTGCAGCAGCCTCAAACTGCGCAAGCAGAGCATCCCGAGCCTCGACCTGCTTTTGGTACGAGAAAAACGGCGCATCGATCTTGCAAAAGTAATCGTTTTTGTCGGTCGAAAATGCGATATACCCCACATGGCGACTCATGTGTATGTGCTGTACATCGCTGATGACCGCACGCTCGGGGACGGTGTTCTCCGCCGTTTCCGCATCGAAGTGAGCGAGCACATACCACACGGCGCAGGCAACGCAAACGAGGTTGACGTCAAAGGCAATATATCGTTTTGTCCTGCGTTTGTTTCGCTTTTCTTTCATCGTCACGATCCTGCTTGATGCTGTGCCCGTATGATGTAAAAATTGTTGACAAATATAACAAAGAAGTTTATTATAATGAATGAAAGAAGTGCTACCCAATAGACGGTTGCACAAGATGTTAACTACTTATGTAATCGCCTTGTGCTAGAAGGCGATTACATCTTTTTTATGCTCACTTCCTGCTTGCTATAAGCAGGGCGGCGAGGGTAATTAAAACTATCGTATATTGGAACAAGTCCGCGTATGTAACAGCCATATTACCACCTCCTTGAGACTAACTCGAGGAGGAAGATGTTCCTCCTCTGTTGGAGGAGGCAACCGCCTACCGTATGGGTAGCACCCATAGCAATTATATAGCAAAAGTGTAATTGTCAACCATTTTCGACAATTACACTTTTTCTTATTCTTGCATT